>CBDVDJ010000018.1:0-13917 GCA_965372695.1 uncultured bacterium | reverse complement strand
CGCCGCGCTGGCGAAGTACGAAGTGTCGGGCGCCCAGCACGGAACGTCGGGCAACAGTTCGGACCGGTTGCGCCAGATCGTGGCCACGACGAAGACCACCAAGGCCAACGTCGCCACCGCCCTGCAGATGATTTCATGGGGCCTGGAAGTGAACGACTACGGCAACGCCATCCTCGACGACGACAAGAACTTCATCAAGGTCGAGGGCGAGGGCATCACCGAAGAGCTGTGGGCCGAGATGGTCGAGTACGCGGCGGCGAACGAACTCAAGGGCGGCAACTTCAAGAAGATGAACCTGCCCTTCGACAACAGGATCCTCCGCCAGCCCCCGGAGATCCGCGACCGGATGGCCGGCAGGGTCGAGGACTTCGTCCACAATATGCTCGTCAACGTGTTCAACGCGAGCGACACGGCGCCGCTCGCTATAGAGGCGATACTGGAAGCGGGTTCGTACGAAGCGGCCCCCCGAGCGAAACGGATCGAGGATCCGGCCGACTGGACGAAAGAAAAGATCGTCGAACGCGCCGCACTCATCGATTCGGACAAGGGCCCCGAGGGCGACTTCGAAGACTAGGTTACAAGTTGTGGTGTCGTGACACGGTTAGTCGCTGCCGAGGCGGGCTTTCGGCCGATCAGAATCCCCCACCCCACGTGTACTGAACCGAAACGTTGATGAAGTTGTAATCGGCTCCCAGCGATGTCTTTATGCTATTGATGTAAAAGAGCCTCAGGCTGAGGCGCCGGTTGACGGGGACGGCGAGCGTTGCTGCGAGCCGCGAGTTGCTCTGATCGTTGTCCTTCTCGACACCGTTGACCGTGGTGGCGCCCCCGTCGGACAGGCCGCCGCTCAAACCGAACCACCATCCCCGTCTGAAGACGTATATAATGTTGCCGTGGATGGCGAGGATGGGGTCCTGCGAGAGGACCGATTCGCCGAATGCCTCGGAGTTTTCTGTGAAGAACCATGCGTCCAGCATGGCTTCGAGAGTCAGGCGCTTGATCCGGCTCGAAAAACCGACCCGCGGACGAATGGCCCAGCGGTTGGATCCGAGGTTGATGAGCCTCGACGGATCGTACTGCCCCAGCGGGACCACGGCCAGGACACTGGCGCCGACGATCGTCCCCTCGCTGTATGTGGTGAACTCTTTCAAAGGTACGGCCGGAGCGCCGATGAAGTTGACGGCGAGCTGTACCCTCGGGTCGGCGAAGCCCCGGCGGGACGTCGACGCGGGCACGCCGTCGAGCAACCCCTCCCATTCACCCCACGCAACGGGAACCACGGTCGAAAACTTCGCCAGCTTGCCGAAGATCCCCAACGTGCGCACGTAGGCGGTGGTCACACCGTGGACTTCACCGGTGGCGTCTTCGATGAGGAGGGCCTGATCGAAGAATACGTTTCCCTGCGAGTTGGAGTAGCCCACGAGCACGGTGTTGAGCCCTGTCGGCGCGGGCGAAAAGGCCCGCGGTTGCAGATCCTGGGCATGTACGGAACCCGCCAGCAGTACGATCAGGAATAGTTGGGAATAAAGCGCTTTTGTCATGGCCTCGGCTGAACACCTCGTCTCTCGCTACATCCTCGTCACGAAATAAGATCCAGATTTACGGCTGCCGCGATACTAGCACAAGAACGAAGACCCCGCCGATGGTTAAACCAAAGGGTCGGGGTCTTCGAAAGTAATCTGTTGGAAGAGAGAAAGCCAGCGCCGATGGAGCGCCGCGTTACTTGTCCTTCACCAGCGTGGAGAACACCCAGCCCGTCTTCCCCTGCCGGGTCTTCACCTTGAACCAGGGCCCGTCCGATTCGAGCACCTTCAACTGGTCACCCGGCGACACCTCGCCCAGGATTCTCGGCGCCGTAGCGTCGATATCGATGACGTTCGGTTCCGTCTGCTGGTCCGGGGCGGAACCCGTGAAAAACCTTTTGATTCGCTCCCCCATCGGGCGCCCGGCCGCTGCCACCATGTCCCGATCGACACGTTTGCCGTTCTGGCCGTCGAGTTCCGCCCGGATCTCACCCAGCCGCCTCGTCGACTCCCTCATCAGCGCGTTGTGCGCGGCGATGTCGGACTCGCAGTGGGGGCACCGGTTCAGCTGGATATGGACCAGGATGGTGCACGACGGACAGGGCGTCTGGTCGTCCCTGTCGATTTTGTGCTTGGTGAGTTCCACCAGCCAGTCAATTTCTTTCAGGAGCTCGTCGGGGTCGTCGATCGCGCCCGCCACAGCCGGGGTCCCGGGTTCGGCCGTTTCCGCGTCATCGGGCGCGGGTGCTTTTGTTTCCACATCCGTGGTCATGATCCACCTCGGTGTTTTAATTCTATCTTATTTAATGACAACAGATTAATGGGTGACAAAAACCGGCCGTCTCTCAGTCCTCCACCGGACGTGCGCAAGTTTCGGTCCAATACGGCCGCAGGAAGAAGGGACTCGTGATCATGCCCGTATACCGGGCCGCGCGGGAACGACCGAGAACCACTTGTACAGCGCCGGAATCACCACCAGCGTCAGTATCGTCGAAGTTACCAACCCCCCGATCACAACCGTCGCCAGGGGGCGCTGCACCTCGCTGCCCACCCCCGATGCCAAGAGCAGCGGGAACAATCCGAGTGCGGTGGTCGTCGCCGTCATCAAAACGGGCCTGAGACGCAGACACGCGCCGTCGACCGACGCCTCGTCCAGGTCCATACCTTCCCCGAGGAGCTGGTTGAGATACGTCACCAGCACCATGCCGTTCTCCAGGGCGATGCCGAAAAGAGCGATGAATCCCACCGACGCCGGCACCGACAGGTTCTGGCCGGAGAGCCACAAGGCGGCGATCCCGCCGACGAGGGCGAGCGGAATGTTCAGCACGATCAACAGTGAGTTTCGCAACGAGTGGAAGCTGCCGAACAGCAGCAGCAAGGTGGCGAGGAGTGTGATGGGGACAACGAGGGCGAGCCGCTTGTTCGCCTCCTGCTGCAACCTGAACTGTCCGCCCCAGGTGACGAGGTATCCCGGCGCCAGCTCGATCCTTTCGTCGATGAGGGTTTTCGCCTCCTCGACAAACGTCCCGATATCCCGGTCGACGACGTTGCACTGGACGGTAATAAACCGCTGGTTGTCCTCGCGCGTGATCTGTCGCGGTCCGGTGATCTCTTCCACGGTGGCGAGTTCGTCGAGCGGCACCCGTGCGCCTTCCGGCGTCGTGATGAGCAGTTGCCGGATAGCGTCGGCATCGTCCCGCGCATCCGCTTCGTAGCGAACGAGAATGTCGAACCGGCGGATCTCCTCGAAAATCTGCCCCGCGACTTCTCCGCCGATCGCCGCGTGCACGACGCGCTGGACGTCGGCCACGTTCAGCCCATACCGGGCGATCGCCCGACGATCGACGCGGATAAGAAGCTGGGGAGTACCGGACACCTGATCGACCTGCACGTCGGCCGCCCCGCGGACCGTCCGCACAACCGCGGCCACTTCGTCGGCCTTCTCTTTGAGTACATCGAGATCGTCACCGAACAGTTTGATGGCGAGCTCCGCCCGCACACCTTCGAGGAGCTCGTCGACCGTCATTTCAATCGGCTGGGTGAGGTTGATCAATACGCCGGGGACGTCACCCAGCTCGTCGCGGATTACCTGCTCGATCTCCTCCTGCGTCTCCGCAGTGCGCCAATCACTTCTGGGGACCAGTATCACAAATATCTCGGCGCTGTTGATAGGATCCGTGTGGGCGCCGACCTCACCCCGCCCGATGCGGCTCACGACCTCCCGCACCTCGGGGATTTTCATCAACCGGGACTCGACGATGAGCGTTGTCCTGGTGCTCTCTTTGAGCGAAATCGATGGAGCCATCGTCACCCGCACGATAATCGTTCCTTCGCGCAGTTTCGGCGTGAACTCCGACCCCAGCCGCGGGAAGATGAGTGCGCCCGCCACCACCAGGCCGGTCGCAAGCACCACCGCCATCCATCGCCGCCGTACAAAAAGAGAGACAACGGGGCGGTAGATCGCCAGTACCGCCCGGGTGGCCCACGCCTCGCCCGACCCCCTGCCGGTTCTTTTTGGCCGGCGCATCAACAGATGGGCCAGCGGCGGCGCCAGCGCCAGCGCGAACACGAGGGATCCCAGCATCGCCAGCGCTACCGTGTAGGCCAGCGGGCGAAACGTCTTGCCCTCGACACCCTCGAGGGTGAACAGAGGGAGGAACACCACAATAATGATTATAATCGCGAACGCGATGGGCCGACCCACCTCGCGACACGCTCGATCGATGATCTGCAGCCGCGAAATCGTCGCGTCCTTTGTCTGGCGTAACATCCGATCCACGTTCTCGACGATCACCACGGTGCCGTCCACCATCATCCCGATGGCGATGGCGAGTCCGCCCAGTGACATGAGGTTGGCCGAAATCCCGAAACGCCCCATGAGCAGAAACGCGAACAGCACGGAGAACGGGATCGAGAGCGCCACCACGACGCTCGCGCGGAGCCCCCCCATGAACGCCAGCAGGACGAGGCCTACCAGCACGACTCCCTGAATCAGCGCGCTTGTGACCGTCTTCACCGCCGCCGCCACGAGACTCTTCTGCTCGTAGTAGGGGACAATACGGACTCCCGCCGGCAGGATTCGGTTAATGTCCTCGAGCTTGGCCTCGACGTCGGCAATAACCGTCGAAGAGTTGGTTCCGAAGAGCTTGACGACCATGCCGGCCACGACTTCCTCGACACCATTGCGCGTCTGAACGCCGCGCCGGGTCGCCCCTCCGATTTCGATGTCGGCGACGTCATCGAGAAAGATCGGGCGGCCGTCGTCGGTCTTGATCACGATCGAGCGCAGATCCTCCATGTTGGTCGCGAGCCCCACCGAGCGTACGACGAATTCCTCGGCGTTTTTCTCGATGAACTGGGCGCCGACGTTCAGATTGTTTGCCGTCACGCGGTCGATGAGCTGGCCGAGTGTGATGTCAAACCGGAGGAGCTCCTCGGGGTGAACGACGACGTGGTATTGTTTCTCGAAGCCGCCGATTCCGAGCACCTCGGTCACTCCGGGTACCGTCTGCAGATGGAACTTCACGAGCCAGTCCTGGATGGTGCGAAGCTCTTCCAGCGAATACTCGCCGGTCGTGTCCTCGAGGTAATAAAAGAGAACCAGCCCCATTCCCGTCGAGATGGGCCCCATCTCCGGTTCGCCGAACCCCTCCGGTATCTGATTCCGCGCCTCCTGGAGGCGCTCGTTCACCAGCTGCCGGGAGAAATAGATATCCATGCCGTCTTCGAAATACACGTTTACGACGGACAGCCCGAAGTTCGATACCGAGCGGATACGTTCTACCCCCGGGAGGCCGGTCATGGCGGCCTCAACGGGGTAGGTGACAAACTTCTCGATCTCTTCCGGCGCCAGCCCTTCCGTGACGGTAAAGACCTGGACGAGGTTGGGGGAAACGTCCGGAAACGCGTCGACCGGGAGTTGCGTGTACGTGTAGAAACCGGCCGCCATGACGATCAGCGCGATCACCGCGAGGAGCAGGCGGTTCTGGAGGCCGAAACCAATAATGCGTTCTATCATCGCTTCTCACGCCTCCTTCAGTGCGCGTGGCCGTCGCCGAACGCTTCTTTGCCGAGTTCAGCCTTGAGGGTGAAACCGCCCGTGGTCACATACCGTTCCCCGGGCTCGAGACCGCCGAGCACCTCGACGAATTGACCGCCGGCGCGGCCGAGCGTGACCTCGCGAGCCTCGAACCCCTCCCCGGTTTCGACGAAGACCACCGCGTGTGAATCCAGCGTCTGCAGCGCGGTCTTCGGTATCGCGACGCCGGCGTTCACGCGCTCGAGCAGTATCTCCGCCGTTACGAACATACCGGGGCGCCACCTGCCGTCCTTGTTGGGCAGCACGATCCTCGCCGTGGCCGTGCGCGTCGCCTCGTCGACAACAGGCGTGATATAGCTGATGGTGCCGCTCACTCCAGACCGGCCGTGACCGACAAATATGGCCGCCGTTTGACCGGTTCTGATCCGATCGAGGTCGCGCTGGTAGACCGTGATATCCACCCAGACCGTTCTCAGGTCCGCGATCACGAACGTGTCCCGTTCCCGCGATGCGGCTTCGCCCAGCGTGATGTGCTTTGAGATCACCGTGCCCGAAATGAGCGTCTTGAGCTCGAACGGCGCCAGGCTTTCGTCGCTCTCGATGGTCGCAAGCGTCTGGCCCCTCTCGACCTGGTCGCCGAGCTGGGCGTGGACTTCCGTCACGATGCCGGAGAACCGCGGAACGATGTGGGCGAGCCGGTCGTCGTTGGGACGAACCTCCGCCGGCAACGAGAGGTACAACTCGATCACCCCTCCCGCGGCGACATCTACCTCGATTCCAAACTCCCGCATCTCCTCGACCGTGAGCTTGACGATTCTCTCGCCTTCGTGGCCGTGTTCGTCCCTCTCTTGTGACCACGCGGCGCTACCGGCCATGGAGATCGCGATCATAACCGCCCATAATATATGTCTCATTATCTTGCCTCCTCGTCATCGAGTGGCGCCCCGATGAGGCGCTCGATATCTGCCCTGTTTACGTGGTAGCTCCCGAGCGCGTCGAAGTAGCGCGAACGAAGGTCGAACAACGTCCGTTGCGTGTCGAGAACATCGGTGAGACGCAAACGGCCGCGCTGGTAGGCCGTACGCGCCGACTCATACGTCGCAGTCGCTTCCGGCAGGACTTCGTCCCGCAGTCTCGTCGATTCGTACTCACTCAGCATCAACTGTTGATGTACATTCACCAGCCGCGTACCGATCAGGACCGACGCGGCGCGGCGCTCTTCGCGCGCCATGGCGATACGCCGCAGCGCCGCCTCCCGCGCGCCCTGGTTCCGGTTGAACACGGGCAGCGGCAACACGAGCTCGGCGACGAACGCTTTGTCGTCGGTCGCAGCCAGGTGCCGGACACCGACTCCCAGCTCGAGACTCGGGATGCGTTGGGAATGTTCGAGTGCGGCGATGGCTTCGCGTTGCGCCAGTTCCGTCGCCCAGCGGGCGAGATCCGGGTTGCCGTCGATCCGCGCCACGATCTCATCGAGCGGCGGAACCGGGGCGATTTCTTCGATGGAGCCACGGGCCTCGGTGAATCGCGGTGTCGTTTCACCCCACATTGCGCACAGACGCTGTTTCTCCATGTCGACTTCGCGCAGCGCTCTCTGCAGGTCGATGCGGGTCGTCTGCAGCTCTACCTGCGCCCGTCCTTTTTCGACCGACGAGGTGCCGCCCGCCGCCACCCTGCGGGAGACCGCCTCGAGTATCTGTTCGGCGACGGCCACACGCTCACCAGCCACGGCCGCCTGCTCCTGGGCGACGACGAGTACCACGTATCTCCTCGTCAATTCGGTCAGCACGTCGACCCGCCTCGCTTCATAGTCCCAGGCGGCAAGATGGCGCGTTTGTTCGGCGGCGCTGCGACGGTTCCCGCGCTTGCCTCCCAGCTCGAACAGCTGGAACAGGCCGACGGTCGTTTCCGAGTTGCCAAACCCTTCGTATTCTCCCGACCCGGCGAAGTTCTCGACTTCGACTGCCGTTCTCGGGTTGGGCCTGAGGTTCGCCTGAACGATCTCGGCATCCCGCGCCCGCACCTCCCACGAGAAAGCGGCCAGTTCGGGGTTCTTCATCAGAGCCAGTGCGATCGCGTCGCGCAAGATCAGGGCTCCAGCTGGCTCCACCAGATCCGCCCCCGCGAATTGCCGGAGGTCCGGATCCTCCGGCGCATGAAAGGCAGGTATGTCGCTCCCCAGGCGCACGGGTTCCGGTGGCGGAACATCGATCCTGTGCAAAGCACAGCCCGTGGCCCCGATCGCAGCGGCAACTGCCAGTGCGGCAGAATATCGTAAAAACATGAAATCTCTCCTGACGGCGGTAACGTTGGTTCACACTTCGTGGCCACACCGGCCGCCGGCCGGCCACACTCTGCCGGAACTCCAGCACAAGCCCGGCACAAACAAATAACGTTACAGGTGGTCTAGATCAGGAGAATCGTGGTCTTGACGGGGATGAAGGCCGCGTCCGTGGTGACGGACGGGTGGGCGGTCATGCCTGTCGCCGCAGAACCGATCGCGAATATCGCGCCTGGAAGCGCGGCGACGCCGGCGTCTCTTTTGCCCGCCGGCTTGACGACCGGAACCGGGGAGATCGGGCTGTCCGTACATGGGCCGCAGGGATCAGCCGGGTCTGATTGCCGGTCCGACGTAACGACGAGAACCGCCGTCTCGACGAACGAAATCGCTTCGCCTCGGCAGCACTGGTCCGAGATCGTCTCGACCTGGACCTGCCCCGTCGGTTCAATGCACACCACCACGCCGGGCAGTGCCCCCTGGCTGGCCACGGCGAGGATCAGGATCCATGATATGGTTGATAATCCGGCTCTCATAAGTCAAACAATAATATAAAGTTCACCCGGCGGCAAGCGAGATTGGCTCCAGCGGGTCCTCCTTGTACTCCCCGGCGGGGGCAGAGGTTCCCGGCAAAGCCGCATAAACACCCGACAACCTGCTATAATGAGAAAATCAGCCCATTTTTGGGATCCGGCGTCTACTTCTTCCGACTCGAGGCCGGCGGCCAGTCCCTCTCCAGGAAAATGATCCTTCTAAAGTAAACAGGTCAGCAGTTCTTTCCACTCCGGCAAGGTATCACGGTTTCCAGTTTTCCCACACCTTTCCCACCAATTCCGGGCCGGGCTCGAGCGTCACCTGACCAGGCTGCCACCCGGATGGCGTCACTTCTCCTGTTTCTCTCACGTGTTGAAACGCTTTAATCTGACGAATCAACTCTTCGGGATTTCGTCCAACTTCGGGCGTCAACACCTCCGTCGCACGTATCACGAAGTCAGGATCAATGATGAACCGGCCCCGGATGTCCACTCCAGCCGCCTCATCGTAAACCCCATACACCTGACCGATCCTCCCTCCAGCATCAGAGAGCATCGGAAAGGGAACACCGCCATCTACCATTCTGGAGAGCTCTTTCTCTTGCCAGATCTTGTGGACGAAACGGCTGTCTGTGCTCAGCGAGAGCACTTCGACACCGAGCTTCTGGAACTCATCGTACAAGGCGGCGACCGCCGCCAGTTCCGTAGGTCACACAAACGTGAAGTCTCCGGGATAGAAACAAAGCACAATCCATTTGCCCTTGTAGTCCGAGAGTTTCACCGGCGCAAACCCCTCGGCCTGCAAAAACGCTGTCGCCTCAAAATCAGGCGCTTCCTTTCCGACCTGAGCGTGCATTCCTGACACCTCCTCCATATGTCCAACTTCGTTCGACGTCCCGGTGCGCGGAGTCATGATCGGTCCCCGCACCGGCTTAACACAACCGTCCTTCATTTTTGCCATCTTCCTCTCCTTTTCTTGTTACGACCGTCTAATCGACCCGGTCTTTTTGCAGAGGATGTGCTCGCAGTACGGATCACCCTGCGGTATCGAGCGGCCGATCCGGTACTCGAGACTTTCGTCCAATGCGGTCACCAGGGCCTGTTCCATGCACGTGTGTGCCCGGCAGATCTCGTCGTGGGTAAACGGGTAAGGGCAACGGTGCACGGCGATGATCAGCCGGTCCCGGGAAAATTCCCGGACCTCCCAATCGTCGCTGACCATGTCAAACACTTTGAGCAGGTATCGTCCGACTTGTACCACCCCTTTGAGATTTCCCTTCTTTTTTACGTTCATACCGATCTCCGCGCCGTACTTCTTACTGACTTCCCGGATCAGGTCGAGACCATCCTCCCCGAATCGTTGGTAGACAGCCTCGTATATACCACACAAGCGCCTCATGTACCCGGGCACGGCACGGTGGTATTTCTCGGCGAAGCTCAATCTCTCAAAGGCCAGTTCGTCCGGCAGATCCATATTTCTACTCCTCGGAGTCATCGTCCCGGTTTGCGGCCGTCGCTACTCCAGACCGATTGCATCCTTCAAACCGGCCACGGCTTCCTGATTGGACGGCGTCGCGAACGGCTGGTCGATGTTGTACGGCACTTCCCGCCCGGTGACCTCCTCCAGTTTGTCGACGATCGTCAGACGGAACAACAGTGGCGGGTCTTCCTTCAAGAACTCGATCGCCATTGGCAAGCCCGACTTGACATCGAGCTCGAGCGTCCGGCACACGACCATGCTGCGTTCCCCTGCATCGGTGGCTCGCGCGTATATCGTCTCCAGTTGTCCGGGATCGGTGATCGTCGCCAACCGGTCGACGGTAATTTCCTCGCTCCCGGCCCCGGCGTCGCCCGCGTGTTCGGCGGCGGGATCATCGTGTTGTGCGTGCGAGTGGGTGATAGATCCGGTATTCGGCGCGCCCCCGAGCCCGCCGGGCCCACCGGTGAAGCCGGTGGGACCCAAATCGCGCGCAATCGAACCGGCGGCGAACCAGGCGCCGAGGGCCACTGCGATAACCAGCCACGCGGTCGCCGACGCTATTCTTGATACCCGGGCCAGCCGCAGCAGACTGACGACAATAAGCGTTACGCCGAGGAACATCGCAATCGAGGGACCGACGGAGAAATCGTAGCGATCGGCAAACAACAAGCCGAGCGCGGAGGACACGGCGCCGGCGCCCCATGCAACCAGCAGGCGCCCCGTCCAACCGGTCGCGAACACGGCCGACAGCGTCGCCGGTATGATGAGAAAAGTAAACACGACGACTACGCCGGCGATCCGGACCGCCATCGTGATCACCACGCCGACCAGAGCGTAGAACAAGAAGTCCCATCCCAGCGTGTTATACCCCTTCACAAGGGCATCGTAGTAGTTATCGGAGATCGCCCGGATTGGTCTGCGGAACAGGTAAAAGCACAAGCCGGCGGCCGCGAACACACCCGCGCTCCACACGATCTGGCTCCACGTCGCCCACAAGATGCTGCCGGCCAGCATCTCCTGTATGTGGACATGCCCGCCCGGGGCGATACCCACCAGGAACAACGCGGCCGCGGCCGAGACGGCATAGGACACGCCGATCACCGCTTCCAGCGGGATCTGGTCGATCCTCCGGCGGACGATCGCAAAGAAGGCGGCGGCGATGAGCGTCGCGCCAAAAGCGAGGAAGTGGGCGTACACTGAATGCCCGTGTATGTGGAATATCACGTGGGCGGCGATGGCGCCCACGGCGGCGACCTGTGCCAATGCGATGTCGATGAAGATGATCTCGCGCTTGAGCACGTGGATGCCGATGTAACCCAGAATCGCGAGCATAATCACGCAGGCGAGGAAAGGCAGCCCGAGAACGCCGATGAGTTCCAACATCGTTCATTGCCTCCTTTCCATCACGCAACCTCCCGCCGGAGGGAGCGGACGACGACAGCCGCGAGAAAAAACAGCCCGAGGGACAGTACCAGGCTGGGACCGTAAGGAAGATTCCAGTTGTACGAGGCGATCAGGCCCACCAGGCACGCCACCAGTCCGACGGTCCACCCAAGGACCACGGCCCGGATCCATCCCGTGGAAAACATCCCGGCAATGGCCGCCGGTATCATGAGAAAGGAATACGCCAGCAGCACGCCCGCGATGGGGACGATCATCACGGTGATAATCCCCTGGGTGACGAAGAACAGAAAGTCCCACCACCGTTGATGCTTTACCAGGTCGGGGTTCTCCGACAGTCCAATAAATTTGTCCCGGTATCGATAGTGGAAAACAATAAGCGCCGCGTACACGGCGATGGTGATGCCCACGACCTTCCAGCTGACCCACAGCATCGACCCGGTGAGCGTTTTGGTCACATACGCACCGCCACCCGAGATCTTGTCTCCCAGGAGCAGTGAGGCCACCAGCGCCAGCGCGAACATGATACCGATCACCGCCTCGCGCGGAATCAGGCGGTTTCTGGGTTTGACCACGGCGAGGAGCACCGAGCCGATCATCACGGTGACCAGCGACACGAGGTACGAGCCCCCCGTCGCGTACTTGACACCCAGGGCGATCCCGACGAGGGCGCCGAGGGCGGCCTGCTGCGCAAGCACGAGGTCGCAGAAGATGATCGTACGCCGGATGATGTGCAACCCCATGTATGTGTGCAGGATGAGCACGACGGAAATCAGTGACAGCTGCACCGCGTAGAATTCGAAAACACCGCTCATCTCGACCCCTGACCCGAGTGGTGGCGATCGCTGTGGTGGCGGTCGTCGTGGTGGCGCCGGCGCTTGTGGTCGCTGTGCGGACGGTCTTCGTCGATGAGCCCCTTGCTCGAAGCGGCGGCGAGTATCCCGTCGACCCAGTAGTCGACGAGTTCGAAGTAGTCATCCGCACCGGGAGCACCTCCAACGTAGAGCGGGACAATTACCGGTTCGGCGTCGACACGGCCGGCCACCGTGCGGATCTTCTGCTCGTCGAAGTAGTTCGCCGACAGCAGGATCTTGACCTGCCGCACGCGCATCATGTCGACGAGGTCCGTCACGTGCTGCGGGGAAGGCGAAATTCCCGGTTTCGGTTCGACAGTGCCCGCCTCCTCCAGGCCGAACAGACGCACGAAGTACACCCAGTTCTTGTGATAGGTCACGATCGGCGTACCCCGTAGCGAAACCATGTCACCCAGCCAACCTCCGAGATATTCGATCAGCGGCTTTCCGCGGAATTCGGTGTCCTCCAGAAAGGGAAACAGCGTTCCCTTCTCCGAGAGTTTGCACAGCGTCTCGCCACCGATAAACTCTACGAGCTGGTCGCCAAACAGGCTCCGATCCATCCAATCGAGCAGTGTCTCGAGATTGGCGTTGTAGTAGTCGATGCCTTCGGGGTCGTTCTTGATCAGACCGGTGGTGATGTTGCGGGCGGCGACCTTCATGTTGATCGGACTGCAATTGATGTGCGGATTGCCGTAGATATGGACGCCGCCCTCCGATCGCGACATCACCTTTGGTATCTCCAGTAATTTCATGCCCTGAGCCGCGGCCACGTATCCAGGTTCGCCACTGCGGACGCGAGTGTTCCCCGATTTGTCCACGACGGTGGGCAGCCACAGCTCGAGATCGAGGCCGGTGGAAATCAAGAGGTCTGCGCTGCGCACCAGCGCGACAAACGACGGCTTGGGACGGATGAAGTGCGCGTCCTGGTCACCCTGTACGATCGCCTCCACGGTGACGCGGTCCCCGCCGATGAACTCGGCGAAGAACTTGTAGTCGGGCAGCGTCGTGACGACCCTGAGCGCAGTGTCACCGCGTACCTGACCACCGATCCCTGCGACCACGGCGAGAGCCAATATCACTATCAATAGATTCTTCATGACTACATCTCCTTGATCGTCTAATAGCGATCGTGTTTATGCGGTCCGGCCGCGAATATCATCTGTAGTGTAACGAAGTGGACATTCGGCCCCGTGCCCTTGCCCTCTTCATAAGAATATCCTCCCCTGAACTTCACGAACGGACTCTGCCACCAGGTCAGCCATCCTCCGATCAGTTGCCGGTAAGCGTCATTTTCGGTGACCGCGTGGGGAGCAAGGAACAAATCGCTATCGAGGGATGCGTAGTCTTTCGCGTCGGGTGCGAAGTAATCGTAGCGTGCGCCGATCTCTACTTTGCGCGACACTTTCGTCTGAAGCAGCGAGTAGAATCCCCACGGCTCGAGCTGGTCGGGTCCCGAACCGTCGGGAGCCAGGATCTTCTTGTCCAGGTAGTACCCCTCGCTCCTCCATTCGATATTGCGGTAACGCATTCGATCGGTGGGCTCCCACATCAACACCAGATCGATCCCGTAGACGACGGTGGTCTGGGTATCGTCGAGATTCGTGACCGTACCCGCCGTATCGACTGTGGTCCACGCGTTGTTCCACCCGACCAGACCCGATAGACCGATCTGAACGTACGTACTTGGTGAAAGATCGTGGTACGCGGCGTAGCGCCCCAGGATACTGGGGAGGTTGTCCGAATTCTGACCGAACACCTGGGGGTTGCGGGCGTTTGTCACCTGGACCCACAGGCTGTGGACGAGGG
>CBDVDJ010000017.1:0-14024 GCA_965372695.1 uncultured bacterium | reverse complement strand
TCAACTTGAGAGACGCCGGCAGCGCAAAAGTCGAAGTCGACGCCGAAAAAGAAATCCTGGAGAAGATCGCGAGACTGACGTCGGAGACGCTCGACGCCGTGCTCGACCAGATGACCGACGGCGCTTTGATGATCGACACGAGCGGCAATCCGATCGTGGCCAACAAGGCGTTCGCCGGGATCGCCGGGTTCGACCCGTCGGATCCTCCCGACGCCGACACCCTGTCCCGGGGGCTCTGTCCCGGCCGCGCCCCCCGGACGGCTCCCACCGAAGCGCTGGCCGAACTGGCCGTAGAGGGCCGCGTCGCGAGATTCGAGACCGCCATCGTCCGCCTCGACGGCGAGCGGACGCCGGTCGAGCTCTCCGTTTCACGCCTGCCTGCCAGGGCCGGAGCCGAGACGGTACTGCTGGTGACGCTGAGGGACCTGCGAAAAACGGCCAGCCCTCCCTCCCCCCCGGGGACCGGGGACAAGACTCCACCCCGGCGGCGGTAGATCGAATGCCCGCTGCCAGATCGCCCCAGCTCGAACTCGCCCTGGTCAATCCGGCTCGCGGCATCGGTTCCGGCGGCGTCGTCGTGACGCGCGTGCTGAAATCGCACCGGTCGTGCAAGCGCACTCTGGAGAAGGTCCATTATGTGTTGCGGTATTTTCCGGAACTGGCCGGCGCGAAGGTCAAGGTGGGATTGACGAGGGCCGCCAGCGGCATGGCGGTGCCGGGCGGTTGCGAGATCTGGCTCAACCCGCACCGGGTATCTCACCACACTATCTCGCACGAGCTGGTACACCTGCTCCAGCGCACGGCCATCGGGGTTCCCCAGGGAGAACGCAGCTGCGACGTCTATTCGCTGGCGCGCCACTGGACGCTGAACGACGTGGTCCCCAGTTACGTCGAAATTCCCTCGAAGCTGGCCGCGCTGGACGGCACACTCCCGGCGGCGGCGGCGCGTCTTGTTTACGAAACGGCCGTCGAGGCCCTCGAACACCGGCACGACGGGATGCGCCGGTACATCTCGTGGTTCGAAGAGCGCCTGAGGGCGGTGGTCAGCTGCCGTCCGTCTCCTGACGCAGCGATTCGTTCAGCCTTCCGATGACCGACATGACCACCGCGTGACAGCGCTCCTTCACTTCTTCGAGAATCTCCGTCCCCTCACTGCTCATTCTGTCGATATATTCCCTGTCGTCGAGACCGGGAAGATTGATGAGCACGTTGAGCAGCGCACCACCGGCGGCGGCGCGCAGCGCCAGCGCCGCCACGCCGGCGTCGCTGAGCGAGTTGGTGTTGCCCTTGTCGGCCACCGCTTCCACCAGCGGGAGAGCGTCGCGGCAACTCCGGAGAACGCCGAAGGGCACCTCGATGGCCTCGCGCGTGGCTCGTTCCATCGCCTCGCCGCGCAATCGCTGTTCTTCGTCCGTCTTCTTCGGCATTTTCATGGCATCCATGACGGCGTCGAATGCAAATGTGTCGTCGTCAACCGCGCGCAGGAACGCCAGCTTCAGGTCCTGCGCCCGCGGCGCCACGTCCTTCATCTCGTCCCAGACTTTTTTGTAGCCCTTCTTGCCGACGGTGAGGTTCGCCACCATCGAGGTGAGGGCACCCGACATCGACGCCATCAACGCCGCCACACTCCCGCCCCCGGGCGCGGGCGCGTCGGTCGACGTGAGGTCGACGAACGATTTCACCGTCAGGTCCGCCAGCGGTGTCTCGCGGGCTACCCGGTACTCGATGACTTTCTGTTGAGGATCGAATTCCGAGACTTCGCAAAGACCCAGCGACTGGATCGCCGTCTCGATGATGTCCGACTCCGGCAGCCCCGTCGACAGCTTCGCCTTGTCGAGATAATACGTGCCGGCCTGGAGGAGCGCCTCGAGCGGTATAAGCCCGACCAGTTCGCTCCCCGTGACCCTTATACCGCGCGCTTCCGCCTGGCGGACGCACTCGTCGAACGCGATGTGGGGCGGCGTCACGTCGAAATCGGTGAGGTTGATCGAGATCTGAGCGCGCCGGTACTCGTCGATGTACCAGCCGACGGCCTTGGCGTACCTGAGCGTGCCCGGCTCCTTGACCGGCGCGCCGTTTTCGTCGCGGACAAACTTGCCATTTTCATCGCGCTTGTTGCGGCCCGCCTCGCGGATGGTCATGGCGATATCATGGGCGATCTTCGCGCTGCGCGTATTGAGGTTGATGTTGTAGGCGATGAGAAACTTTCGCGCCCCGATCGCCGTCGCCCCCCATCGCGGATTGAACTGGGCCGGGCCGAAGTCCGGTTTCCAGTGGGGGTCCTTGAATTTTTCCTGGAGCCCTTCGTACTCACCGGACCGGACGGAGGCGAGATTTCGCCGGTCTTCCGCCGTCGCCGCCTCCTCGTAGAGGTACACGGGGATCCCCAGTTCGCTTCCAACGCGTTCGCCGAGCGTCCTGGCCAGTTCGACACAATCTTCCATCGTCACACCCGCGACGGGAACGAACGGACACACGTCGGTCGCGCCCATACGGGCGTGTTCTCCTGTGTGTTTGCTCATGTCGATCAGCTCCGAAGCCTTCCTTATGGCCCGGAATGCCGCTTCGACAACCTTGTCGTACTCCGCCACGAACGTGACCACGGTGCGGTTGGTGTCCTTGCCGGGATCGACGTCGAGCAGATGTGCCCCGTCGCTGCCGGCGATCACCGCCGTGATGGCGTCGATAATAGTTTTGTTGCGGCCTTCACTGAAGTTGGGTACGCATTCGACCAGTCTCATCCGATAGACCTCCGTCCATGTGGTCCTGATTGATATGTAACCGGGATTCGATATGTCCTGTCGAGGATATTCGCAGGCGCGATCATACAACAAATTTCGTCGCGTGAAAATCTATAAAGAAACCAGCATAGAGTCGACGCCGGGACCGCGTCAGCCCACGTTTCCCAAGAAGTCGAGTGTGGTCTGCGGAGAATCAAGACGGCTGCCGTACGGGTTGGCCAGCTGGTACTCGTCCACCAGTTCGGTGTAGTCGTCGAACCAGAGGGCCCGGGGATTGCGCTTGAAAATCAACACCCGCCCCGTCAGTTCCGGATCGGAGGCCCGGTGGTACTTGAAGATGATGTGCCGGGCGGTGAGCGCGCTGATTTCGAGTTTTCCGGTCTCGTGTGACATGCACAACCGCGCCCGTTTGGCCAGGCCCGAGCCTTTCATTCGCGCCGTTTCGAATATCTTGTAGGTCTTTTCGACCGGCAGCGAGAATGGCTTGTTGCCGACTGTGGGCCGGCACTGAAACACGTAGTAGGGCGGAACGCCGTGAAACGAGCATTTCTCGAAGAGTTCGGCCAGAGTGTCGGGGTCGTCGTTGACCCCGGCGATCATCGGCGTCTGGTTGACGGTGATGACGCCGTTCTTCTGGAGCTGGTCCAACGCTTGTGCCGCCACCGGGGACAGCTCGCGCGGATGGTTGAAGTGGCACATCAGGTAGATACGTTTTCCCGGCACGCTGTAGCGCCGGAATATCCCGTGCAGTTCCGCGTCGTCGATGATGCGGTACGGGTTGAAGGCGGGTAGCTTCGACCCGATACGAATCACGCCGACGTGGTCGATCTCACGGAGACGTCCGATAACATCTCCAAGCTGGCGGTTGGACAGGAGCAGCGGGTCGCCGCCCGACAACAGAACGTCGGTGATTTCGGGGTGATTGCGGATGTACTCGATGGCCCGCGTGACGTCCCGGTGGACCTCGTGGTTCGCGTTCATGAACAGACGTTTGCGGAAACAGAACCGGCAGTAGGCCCCGCAGACGTTATTGACGAGGAGGAGCGCAACGCTGTCGTACTTGTGTTCGAGGCCGGGTACGCGCGTATAGGATTCCTCGTTGGAGGCATCCAGCCTCCCCCACGTATCCAGTTCCCGGATATCGGGGATGACGAGTCGCCGGATCGGATCGTCGGGATCGTCCCAGTCTATGAGTGAGAGATAATAGTCGTTGGCCCTGAAACCAAATTTGCTGGTCACGCACTCGAGCGACTTGCGGGTCTCCGCGTCGAGTTGCGGAACCTGGTCGAGGCGCGTGATATACCGGGGGCTGAATCTGCCGTGTTGCATGAGGACGCTCCTGTCCAATACGTTTTACTACCGCTGTAAGCTACCTCCGTGGGTATTTGAACTCGATGAGTGCGCCCCGGTTACCAACGCACGGTCGGCTTTACGGGACCCGAATTCGAGGGCGGACCAGCCGTCCGCGCCCCGCCAGTCGCGAGTGATTACTGAAGATCGTTGCGACGGTGGTACAGCGATGAGACCACTTATAATTGTATACCATATTGCGACTTATTTCAAGGACGCTGTCCGGCGGACCAGGGCAACACACAAGGCAACTAGTTGCAATTATGAGACTTAGCGTATTGGGTCGAGAAACGCGGAAAAGGGCGAAGGCCTCGTCGAAAGCCGCAATTATCGGGGATCCTCTAGGACGGGTCGATCTCGATGACACGGCCGCAGGCGCGGCAGCCGAACTGGAGCGCGCTGAAGGCGGGCGAGAGTTGTTGCAGCTTGCCGCACGTACAATTGAATGACTCCCATCCGTCCGTCCTGCGGTGATACTGGAGGCGCGCGGCGGAAGCACCGGCGGGTTGGCCGGGGGCCGGCGTGGCCTCCGGAATCGCCCCATCCCCGCCGCCGGCCGTCACGCCGACCATCGCGCCGATTACGGCCGCCGCTTCGGCCATGTCGGTGACCTCGGCCGTCGGAATCTCGTTCGACTTCTTGCAGCGCGGGCACTCGATTTTGGGCTCGTCGAAATCGGGCGGCACCTTGATCTTGAGACCGCAGGCGCAGATCAGAAACGCGAATCCGTTGACGGCGCGCATCAGATCCATCAGGTCGCGCACCTCGCCCTTGCGCGTCTGCTGCTTCGCCACGTCGGGGTGCGCGTCACGTATCGCCAGCGGTTTGTCCTTCTTGAGGCCGGAGGTCGGGATGATCATCGTCGGTTTGCCGCGGGCCCTGGAAAAAGCCCGCTGGTACTGCAACAGGCCGGCGCCGCGCGTCATGCTGCGCAGGATGGAGATCCGCTCGTGGATCGGCGGGTGAGTGCTGCCCAGCCCCGCGGCGGCCCTGGCGCCTTTGGCCTCGAAAGGGTTGACGATGAACATCGGCGCCGTTACCTGGTTGGCCGCCGTCATCGGCGTCGTGCTCGAGGATATCTTTTCCAGCGCGCCGGCGAGACCTTCGGGATAGCGGGTAAACCTGACGGCGCATGCGTCGGCGAGATATTCACGCTTGCGTGAAATCGAAAAATAAAAAATCCTCGCGAGCAGCGGTCCCAGGATCGCGAGCGCAATGGTAATGAACACGAGCACGATGTGCCCCTGGGCGCCACCCTTGCCGCTCGACTTGGGCGTGTAGCGTTTGGAGTGCCCCGGCGCGAGCCACATGCCGCGCAGGTAGACCTGGGACAGGAGGACGATGCTGCCGAGCATGATGCCCGCCAGCGTCATGAACTGGACGTCGCGGTTGACGATGTGGGCCATTTCGTGGGCGATGACGCCCTGCAGTTCATCCCGGTTGAGGCGTGTGAGCATTCCGGCCGTCACCGCGATAGCACTCTCCTCCTCGCGCAGACCGGTGGCAAACGCGTTGGGGGCCGGGTCGTCGATGATATAGACCTTCGGCATCGCGGTCAGGCCCGAGGCGATCTTCATCTCCTCGACGACGTTGTAGAGCACGGGATGGACGTCCTGGCTCACCTCCCGGGCCCGGCTGAGCTTGAGGAGCAGCCCGCCGCCACCGAATACCGACATCGCGGACAGGATCAGCCAGATGGAGACGGCGATGACGATGCCGAGAACACCGCCACCATCGGGGTGGACCGTATAGCCGATCCCGTAGCCGAGCAGGCACAGAATGACCGCCATCCCCGCGAAGAGCGTGAGTGATTTTCTGCGGTTGGCCGCGATGAGTTCCCACATCATAATCGATCACCCGCCGGGTTGATCACCGGCACGTTGCCATTGGCGCCGGTCTACTTGGTAAACTGGACTTTCGGTACCTCGCGCTCGGACGCGTCTTCGATCTCGAAGAACTCTTCTGCGTTGAAGTTGAACATGGTCGCAATAAGATTCGACGGGAACATCTGAATCTTGTTGTTGAAGAACAGGACCGAATCGTTGTAGGCCTGACGCGAAAACGCGATCTTGTTCTCCGTCGAGGTCAGCTCTTCCTGTAGCGCGAGAAAGTTTTGATTCGCTTTCAAGTCGGGATAGTTTTCCACGACGAGCATGAACTTGCTCAACGCGCCGCTGAGCTGGGTCTCCGCCTGCCCCTTGGCGGCGGGGCCGTCGGCGCCCATCGCGCGGCTGCGCGCGTCGGTGATTTCCGAGAGCGTGTCGCGTTCGTGCTGCATGTACCCCTTGGCCGTCTCGACCAGATTGGGAATGAGATCGTGACGGCGCTTGAGCTGCACATCGATCTGCGACCACGCGTTCTTGACACGGTTGCGAAGTTGCACCAGCGAGTTGTACATGCCGATGAGCCCCGCGAAGACTCCAACGATTATCACTAATCCAATCCACTGCATATCCCGGCCTCCTTTCGGGTCGTCGCTCTACGCATCGCCCGAGTTCTTGTGTCCAAATACATCACTGAGTAAATTGTATACCTTTCCCTGGCAGGGAAACTCACGCTGGCCGAGAATGCCCGACAATTCTCCGTGGTCGAACCACAATCCGTCGTTTATTTTGCACTTGTCCAGCGTCACCGCCTCGGCGCCCTCGCAGCGATACTCGACTTTGTGCATTTTCTTTTCGCAGATGGGGCAGGAACGGGGTTTTTCGTCCGACTCGACCGGGGTCGACAGCGAAGCGAAGAGTTCGTCCCGGTTATCCACGCCGTCGAGGAGCAGTTCCAGTTCACCGGCGTCCAGCCAGGTGCCCCGGCACTGGACGCAGTGGTCGACCTCGACGTCATCGAGCTCAAAGACAATCATCGGCTTGTCGCATACCGGACAATTCACTGGGTTCCTCCTGTGCTGGCAGCTCTATATTCGCCCAACACCTTCGTCGCGTTCAAATACATTCGGGGCGGAGTTTTATTCGTAATGCTCGACTGGTGCGGAAATCCCGGGAGTGATGAGCGACGGATGCGATGCGTGCAAAAACTCAGCCAAATCGTGCTGGTTGTGCCTCCGAAATTGTTGCTGGCGAGAGCACTGGTCATCGCCTCGCGGTCCCGACAGCACTTAACAAGCAGTAAAATAGACAGTTAGGCCTGAACGCGCGGAAAGTAACCCCGTCGGAAGACGATTTCAGGAATGCCTCCAGGCCCCCGGATCTGGCCCTCCGAGGGCCAGCAACAATTTCGGAGGCACAACCAGCGGGTCACCGGCCTAGCAGTTTCCTGGCCTTTTCGGCGACGTTTTCGACGTTGAACCCCAGCCGGTCCATTACGGTATCCCCCGGCGCCGACTCTCCGAAGCGGTCCAGGCCGACGACGGCGCCCGTGTCCCCCACCACTTTGTACCACCCTGCCGTGACACCCGCCTCGATCGCCACCTTGGGGACCTCCGCGGGGAGCACCGTCGAGCGATAGTCCTGTGCCTGCTCGAAAAACACCTCGCGCGAGGGCATCGAAACGACGCGGATCGCCAGCCCGTCGGCGGCGAGCCGGTCGGCGGTCTCCAGCGCCAGATGCACCTCCGAGCCCGTCGCAACGAGGATGAGCGACGGCGAGGCGGCCGGCTCCTTGAGGATGTAGGCGCCCTTCGACACGCCGTCGCTGACCACTCCCGCCGCCTCGTCGAGCACGGGGAGTTTCTGACGCGACAACGCGAGCGCGCACGGCCCGCCGCGGTCGAGCGCCAGCCGCCACGCGGCGGCGGTCTCGTTGGCGTCGGCGGGACGAATCACCGTGAATCCGGGTATCACGCGCAGGCTCATCAGGTGTTCGACCGGCTGGTGGGTGGGGCCGTCCTCACCCACACCGATACTGTCGTGGGTGAATACAAAGATCGACCGGATCTGCATCAGCGCGGCGAGCCGCAGCGACGGTCGCATGTAGTCGGCGAAAACGAGAAACGTCCCGCCGTAGGGCACTATCCCACCGTGGAGCGCCATGCCGTTGACGATCGCCGCCATGGCGTGTTCGCGGACGCCGAATCGTATGTTGCGCCCCCCCGGGTTTTCCGGTCCGAAGTCGGCCTCTCCGTCTATGATCGTCTTGTTCGACGGCGCCAGGTCGGCCGACCCGCCCAGCAGGGTCGGGAGCCCCGCGGCGAGACCGTTCAGGATTTTTCCGGACGCGGCGCGGGTGGCAATGGGACCGTCGCCGTGGGAGAAGGACGGCACGCCCGAGTTCCAGCCGTCGGGCAGCTCGCCCGCGATCACGGTTTCGAAGAGCTTTGCCCGCTTGGGAGATTCCTTGCGGAACGCATCGAGCCGTTCGTTCCATTCCGACTCGAGGACCTTGCCCCTTTGCAGCGACGCGCCGCAGTAATCGCGAACCTCCGCCGGCACATGAAACGGCTCCTTGCCCGCCCACCCGAATTTCTCACGGGTCGCTTCGACCCCTTCGGGGCCGAGCGGCTCGCCGTGAGCTTTTGGCGAGTCCACCCGGGGGCTGCCGTAGCCGATGTGGGTGCGAACCGCGACGAGCGTCGGCCGTTGCTCATCGTTGCGTGCCTCGGCGAGCGCCGCCTCGATGGCGTCGAGGTCATTACCGTCCTCGACTTCGAGGACCTGCCATCCGTACGCCTCGAACCGCGCGGCGACGTTCTCGGTGAACGCGAGGGACGTCGGTCCTTCGATCGTGATCGAATTGTCGTCGTAGAGACAGATGAGCTTTCCGAGCTTCATCGTCGCCGCCAGCGACGCCGCTTCGCTGGCCACGCCCTCCATCAGGTCTCCGTCCGAGACCATTACCCAGTTATGGTGATCGACGAGTTCATCGCCGAATACGGCTTCGAGGGGCGTCTCGGCCAGCGCCATCCCCACCCCCATGGCGAACCCCTGTCCCAGCGGGCCGGTGGTGCACTCGATTCCCGGAGTAAGCCCGCGCTCCGGGTGCCCCGCCGTCCGGCTTCCCCATTGCCGGAAATTCTCCAGGTCGGCCATGGAAACGTCGAATCCGTATACGTGCAGCAGCGCATAGAGGAGGGCGGACCCATGCCCCGCGGACAGGACGAACCGGTCGCGGTCGAACCACGCAGGGTTCGCCGGGTTGTTCATGAGAAAACGATCCCACAACACGTACGCCATCGGGGCCGCGCCGAGCGGCAGACCGGGGTGCCCGGACTTCGCGCGTTCGACCATGTCGACGGCCAGCAGACGAATCGTTTCGACGCACAGTTGATCGATGGACTTGCTCACGAGCGCGCGCTCCTGTGTTTGAGATGTATTCTGACGGAAAGCAACTGATCGGAAATGAGAGCCGTAAGTATCGGCCGGTGCCGCCGTGGAATCAAGCTTAATCCACGAGACCGCGCCGGGCGCCGCCACGGGCCCGAAAATACAAGTATCGCGTTGTTTTATGCGTTGGTGATCAGGCGCTTCGCTTCGCGCGACGCGCTGATGAGAGCGGATTCCCGCGTGGGCCCCGACGAGCGCGCGACGTTGACTCCCGGTTCGAGGTTGGCCACGACGCAATGATACGTCGAACCGATCTTGTAAGTGGTACACGTAACCGCGACCCCCGAGATTTCAGTATGCTGGACGACGTATTCTTCAACCAATGACAACGTGACTTCCCCCGGCTTTGACGGGAATATGCCCGGCCGCAGAGAAACGGATCCGCGCAGGGCTGTAAAAACTCGAGTGTTGGAAAAACGGAGAAGAACCGGCACCCGTCTCGTAAAGCGTCAACGGCAAATGAGAACTCTGTCCATGGCTTCCGCCTCAGTCATCGACCTTTACAAATCCTGTGGTGCCAGGTTGCGATCTTCTGCTGTATAATCAAGATACATCTGAATCACGTGAATCGCAAGCGCACTGCCATAAAATTCCCGTAAAGAGGACTCAACTGTATGTAGCGTCGGAGGAAATCGATGAAAGCAGGAATGACGACCATCACCGTTCTGGCATTCGCGATTATTTTGTCGTTAATTATCGCGAACAACGCAACGGGTTTCGACCGGGTTACGGGACTTCATTTCGCCAGCCGATCCGAGGTGATCGCACAACACGGCATGGCGGCGACGAGTCATCCGCTGGCCACGCAAATCGCCCTCGATATTCTCAAGGCCGGTGGCAGCGCGGTGGACGCCGCGATTGCGGCCAACGCAGCACTGGGTCTGATGGAGCCGACGGGAAACGGGATGGGGGGTGACCTGTTCGCCATTGTCTGGGACGCAAAGACCAAGCGTCTCTACGGGCTCAACGCGAGCGGCCGTTCGCCGCAGTCGCTCACGCTCGACTACTTCGTCGAGAACGGACACGAGAGCGTCCCCCCTTACGGCCCGCTGCCGGTTACCGTACCCGGGACAGTCGACGGCTGGTTCGAACTCCACAAAAAATTCGGCAGGTTACCTATGAAGGAAGTCCTCGCGCCCGCCATCCGTTACGCGCGCGACGGCTTTCCGGTCACCGAACTGATTGCGTTCTACTGGGGGCTCAGTGTTCCCCGCCTGTCGAAGTGGCCGAACTTCGCCGAGACCTTCGCACCGGACGGGCGCGCGCCCCGCAAGGGCGAGATCTTCCGCAATCCGCGGCTGGCCGACACCTTTGAGAAAATCGCGAAGGGCGGCCGCGACGAGTTCTACAAGGGCGACATCGCCCGAACAATCGCCGCGTACATGAAGGCCAACGGCGGATTCCTGTCGTACGAAGACCTCGCCACCCACACGTCGACGTGGATCGAACCCGCTTCCACGAACTACCGCGGATTCGATGTCTGGGAACTTCCGCCCAACGGTCAGGGAATCGCCGCGCTCCAGATCCTTAACCTTCTCGAAGGATATGACTTCGCCAGCATCGAGTTTGGAAGCGCCGAACACGTCCACCTGTTCGTCGAAGCAAAGAAACTCGCCTACGAGGACCGCGCAAAATTCTACGCGGACATGGACTTCAACAACGTGCCGGTCGCCGAACTCGTTTCCAAAGAATACTCGGACCGCCGGCGAGGCCTGATCGACCCCGCGCGCGCGGCGCGGAGTTATCCCGCCGGCAACCCGGCGCTGGATACGGGCGATACGATCTACCTCACCGTGGCCGACAGGGACGGCAACATGGTCTCGCTCATCCAGAGCAACTACAGGGGAATGGGCAGCGGGATGACGCCCGACGGACTCGGCTTCTGCCTTCAGGACCGCGGCGAGTTGTTCGACCTGCGGCCGGGCCACTTCAACACCTACCAGCCCGGCAAGCGGCCGTTCCATACCATTATACCGGCGTTCGTCACCAAGGACGGAAAGCCGTTGATGAGCTTTGGCGTAATGGGCGGATCGATGCAGCCGCAGGGGCACGTGCAGATCCTGATGAACATCATCGATTTCGGCATGGGCGTACAGGAAGCGGGCGACGCGCCCCGAATCCGGCACGGGGGATCGTCGCAACCGACGGGGTCGACGATGAGCGATGGCGGCTGGGTGTACCTGGAAGACGGGTTCCCCATGGAAACGCGCCGCGCGCTGAGCCTCATGGGTCACCGGATACGGACCGACGTGGGCGGCTACGGGGGGTACCAGGCGATCATGTGCGACCGTGAGAACGGCGTCTATATCGGGGCGTCGGAGTCGCGCAAGGACGGGCAGGCGGCGGGCTACTAGCCGGGGACGGCCAGGTCGGCCAGTGCGGCGAGGTTCGGCACTTCCAGGTCGGCGGCGGCGCTGGCGGGCGAAGTGGCGCCGGCGCCCGGCCTGCCGTGGCGGTGGTTGACCCACACGCTGGCCAATCCGAGTTCCCCGGCCGGTTTGATGTCGTGGTAGACGCTCTGGGCCACGTGGAGTATCCGTTCCCGCGGCACACCGATGCGTTCGATCGCGCGCAGAAAGTTGTTGTGCGACGGTTTGTACGATCTCACCGCCCCGGCCGTCACGACACAGGCGAACTTCACACCCAGATGTTTCTCCGAGTGCGCGAAGAGGTCATCGTCTATGTTGGAGATGACCGCCAGGCGGAAACGTCGCGCGAGACGCTGCAGCGCCTCGGTCGAGTCGACGAACGGCCGCCAGTCGGCGATCGAGTCGGCGAGAAACCCCTCCTCGCCCGGGTCGAGTGCCACGCCGAGAAAAGACGCCATTTCACGGCCGACGACGGCAAGGACGTCGCGATAACTCCGGTACTCCCCCGCCTGGACACTCGACTCGATCGCCGCGTACCGTTCGAGGCATTCGTCGTCGGTTCGCGGGTTCTCCGAGCGGGACCGCAACGGCGCCAGCGCGGACAGGATCCCCGATTCCCAGTCGATCAGCGTGCCGTAGCAGTCAAAAGTGATAACCTCGATCGCGGAAAAATCCATCGTGGTCATCCCGCCTTGTCGAGCGCATCGAGGAAGCGGCCGATGGAGAGCGGCGCGCTGCCCTCGTAGTGGTTGTTCACGTTTACATACGTGGTGATCGCGCGTTCCGCGTTGCGTTTGACGATATCAACTGCCGCGAGGATCCCCTCGTCCCGGGGCGCGACCACGCGGTCCCAGGTCGACCCCGTCTGCTTTTCGATCTCCTGGCGGTTGGGCCCGTGGAGCCTGATGACGGAGAAATCCGCCGTTTGTGTGTCGTTGGCCGCGGCGACGTCGCCGGGAGGCGGCATGAAATACCCGTCGAGGAAGACGTGCGCGAGTTTTCGTTCGCGGAGAAAGTCAAAATAGGGCGCCGATAGATAATTCGGGTTGCGCGACTCCACCGCGTAGAGGAATCCCCGGGGCGCCTTGTCGAAAAACACGTCGAGCCGTTCGAGAAACGCGTCCCGCGACGGCATCTTCGTCTTGTTGAGGTATTCGAACTGGAACATCACCGGGCCGAGGCGGCCCGCCAGCGGTTCCAGCGCCTCCAGAAACCGCTCCAGCAGCCCGGCGTCGAGGAAATCGTCGTTCTGCCGGTTGGCGAATTCCTGGTACCGGGCCGGTTGCCTGGCGTAGAAATGCGTCAGCGTGACGGCGTTGGGCGCCTTTACCGAAAAGACAAAGTCCCTCGGCACGCTCGACGCGCAGGTCTCCACTGTCTTGCGGTCGGGCAGTTTGACACCGGTCGGAAACAGGCTCCAGAACCACTGGTCCACCTCGACCGTGCCGAGGTGCTTCGAATAGTCGACGAGGTAGTCGTCACGATGGTACGCCGTCCCTTCGTCGTACAGCAGCCCCTTCCACGAGTCGTACTTCCACGAGCACGTTCCGATGCGAAGATGCTGCCTGTATCGGGAAGGAACGCCCAGGTTCATTCGCCGTATTCCAGTATCTTTTCGTCTTCTTCCTTCCAGGCCGGGTCGACGATACAGACGAACAGCAGTTCGTCGGTCCCCACGTTCTTGACCCGCTGGGAAGCACCCGGCGGGATATACACGGCTTGACTGGCCCCGATGACCGCCGTCTCGTCGTTGACGGTTACCTCCGCGGTACCCTTGAGAAAAAAGTACACCTCCGAGCTTTTCAATCGATGGAAATAAGTGGTGCCGTCCGGCTGCACCCGCCCCACGGAAAAGCTGTAGCCGAGTTCGAGTTCGTCCTTGAGCGGGCTGAACAGTTCTTTCAGGAGGGTATTGTCGCCCGCTATGATTTCCTTGCTGCTGCCGATATCACGAATGAACATGGGCGGTCCTTTCTGGTGTTTGTCCGTTTTCCGCACTCGACGCCCCCGCCGCGTCTATTCCGACACGGGACCCGACGGCCATTTCGCCCCCATGCGGTTCCGGGCGAACTTCTCCCAATGACGATAAAACGGGAAATGGCGAACCATGAGATACAAAGAAACAAAACCGAGGATATAAAAATCGGTGTCGTACCCCCATCCAACGAAGAGGACGAATCCCAGGATGGCGGGCGAATCGGCGAGACCCGACACAATCACATTGACCGTCGTGAGACGGTTCGTGATACGGACGATGTCGTCGGATTTTTCCGCCTTGAGCATCAAGC
>CBDVDJ010000016.1:0-14172 GCA_965372695.1 uncultured bacterium | reverse complement strand
GGTGTCCGTCCAGGTCGATGCCATGCCGCGCGGCGACCTCGACAGAATGCTGCGACGCAGGCATACCCTCGAAGGCGGACGTGCCGGCGGACGAGATTTCGACGGGAAAGTTGACACGATCGGCAAGAATCTTCCTGGCGATACCTTCTGCCAGTGGACTTCGGCAGGTGTTACCCGAACACAAGAAAAGTATTTTTTTCAATTGCCGGATCCTCAATTGTTGAATCGACGGAACTGTATCAGGGGGCATTCTGGCTGTCAAGCGCGAAGCCTGACCACACAAGCCGTTAGTATAATTCATTTTGCGACTCCCCGCCACCCTCATTCGGGGCAAAGAATCCGTTGACTTTGGACCCCTATGTGGCTTATTAAAGATAACGAAGGGGGAACAATATGAATCATCGCGTTACCTTTTGCCTTACCGCACTCGTTCTGGTAACAACCGCGGCGGCTGCGGTGGCCGGCCCGATCCTCAAACCCCGCAAATATCACGGGCCCATCCCGCGCAGCACGCTCACGCTTGGAGTTGGAGTCTTCGGTGGCGCCAGCAACTCGGAGATGTACGACTACTTCGACCGGCGGGTGCCGCAGGCAGCAAAGAGCGAGACCCAGACCAACGATTTCGACAACGCGCCGCTCATAGAGCTGACGTATACCTACAAAGCCCACCCGCAGTTCGCCGTTCGCGTCAACGCGTACGCCGCGTTCCTCACTTCCGACTGGAAGGGCGTCATCATACCGAACGTTCAGCCGCCGGATACGGCGACGTCCCAGTGGCTGCGGCCAATCGTCGCTGCCGACGTCGAATTCGATGTCACGCTGTTTGCCGCCGAACTCGCGGCGCAGTACTTCTTCACCGACGCCGCGGTCAAGGAATTCCAGCCCTATATCGGCGGCGGTTTCACCTTCGGGCTGCCGTATTCGCAGTACACCGAAAAGATGGTTATCGTCGACGCGGATGCCGATCCCGGAGATCCGGACTACGAGCCGATCTTCACACCCGGACAGGAGTTACGGACCGTCGAGAAGGACCAGTTGACGTTCGAAGCGGGCGTCCACGGGTTGATCGGCATGCTTTACTATATCGGCAACAAATGGGCCGTTTCCGCGGAGGGCCGGGTCCAGATACTCCAGACCAAGTTCCCGCTCACGGTATTGAACGAGGACGGCGAACCGGAAGAGGTCAAATTCGACGTCGACCTGTCCGGATTCGTTCTCGCCGTCGGTTTATCGTACGCATTCTAGCCGAAAGCCATACGGCCGGCGGGACCATCGACGGGTTCCCCATCCCGCCGGCCACTCCAGAGCCACCCCATCCATCACGCCCTACCCGGGAGGGGACATGACCAGAAACATCACCGTCAAGCCGGACAGTATCACAACGAAGGACGACGTCGTCATCCTGCCGCTCTTCAGCAAAACACGGAAACTGCAGGGATCGGCGGCCGCACTGAACCGCTCGTGCAAATCGCTGATCAGCCATTATCTCGACAAGGGTATGTTCAGCGCGGAAACCGGCGAAACACTCCTGGTGGGCCTGCGGTTTCCGAAGTCGCCTTCACACGTGCTGCTCCTCGGGCTCGGCGAGCGTGGCAAGCTCGACGCCGAAACCGCGGCCAGCGTCGGCGGCGCCGCGTCAAAAGCGCTCTCCCGCAACAAGTTCAAGTCGGCCGCGCTGATCACCGATCACGCGCTCGCCGGAGAGGATCTCCCGCGATTCGTGCGGTCATTCGTCAAAGGCTTCGAACTCGCCCAGTACAGCTATTCGCTCAAGAAGAAACCGCCGAAACCCGCACCATTCTCCCGGTTGACGGTCCTGACGGATGGTGACCGGGGGCAGCTGACCGACGTGATCCGCCGGGCGAGGGTGACGGCACAGGGCGCTGCCCACGCCAGGGATATGGTCAACACACCGGCAAACATACTGACGCCCGTGGAGCTGGCTAAGCGCGCGCGCGCCATCTCGAAGGAGCACGCTATAGCCTGCCGCGTCATTGGCCCGGCGGAAATGAAGAAGGAAAAAATGGGCGCGATACTCGATGTGGCGGAGGGGAGCCGTGAGGAACCCCGCCTTATCGTTATGGAATACAACAAGGCGCAAAAAGAACTACCGCTGGTCTGCCTGGTGGGCAAGGGTGTCACGTTCGACTCGGGGGGTATATCGCTGAAACAGTGGAACGGCATGCACGAGATGAAGGGCGATATGGGGGGGGCGGCGGTGGTCATCAATACGATCGCCGCGGCGGCCAGCCTCGAACTCCCCGTTCGCGTTACGGCGGTGGTGCCGGCGGTCGAGAACATGCCGGACGGAACGGCGTTGAAGCCGGGTGACGTGGTGACGACGTATTCGGGCGAGACGATCGAAGTGCTTACGACCGACGCGGAAGGACGGCTGATCCTGGCCGACGCGCTGACGTACGTCCGCAAGAACTTCAAACCGGCTGTCACGATCGATTTTGCCACGCTGACGGGCGCCGTCCTGATCGCGCTGGGAACACGAATCGCGGGTGTGATGGGCAATACGCAGCCCGAGATCGATCGCCTCCTGGCGGCTGGCGCAAAGGCCGGCGAGCCGGCCTGGCAGCTCCCGCTCGACGACCACTTCTACAAATCGGTCAAAGGCGACTTCACGGACTACAAGAACTATTCGGGCCGCGACGGATCGACCATAACGGCGGCGGCCTTCATCGGGAAATTCGCGGGCGATGCCCCGTGGATCCACGTTGATATCGCGGGGACGTTCTGGAACTGGGGCAATGGCACGTCGTACCAGACGAAGGGCGCGACGGGCTACGGCGTCGACCTCGCCCTCCAGTTCCTCGAGGATTTCGCCGCTTCACAGCCGTCTTAGCGCATGTCCGCGCGCGGACCGCGTGGCGCCGGGCCTGTCTATCGGAAAGGGATCACTTCCAGATGGTGCGGTCGCGGCCCGTGAAGAACACCCACGCGCCCACAACGGCCGCCGCGTTGAGGACAATAAACGTCCACGACAGCCTGGCCGGGGCGGCCAGCTTCGACTTGCCCGCCGGCGTCAGGCTGAGGAAGCCCAGCGCGTAGAACGCCAGCTGAAGCACAAAAAAAACCCGCAACAATGCCACACTCGAGAGTGCGCTCGTCACCAGGGCTGCAACGCAGAAGTAAGGCGCTACCAGCCGAAGCAATTTGTGCGAGGCGAACTGGAAAAATACACGGTTCCTGAACGGATTGAGCAGTCGCTTTTCCATCGCCACCGCCTGGTAGTTCCCCGCGAGCGTACGTACCTTGCGCGCGAATTCCTGGGACGCCGTCGCCGAGGCAATGTCGTAAGCCCTGGCCGAACGCGCGAACACCACGCGGAAACCGCGCAGCACGATCCGCATCGGCACGAGAAAATCGTCGAGTAGAGTGTGTTCGTCCAGCGGAACATAAAGCCGCTTGCGGATCGCGTAGATCGAACCCGTCGCCCCCACCACCGAGTCAGCCGCACTCTCGCTGCGGCGGATCAGTTTTTCGTACCGCCAGTACATCCCGACTCCCTCTTCCACATCCGACCCGGTTCCCGGCTCGATGACCAGCTCGCCGCTGACGGCCCCCACCCGATCGTCCGAGAGCGTCGCCACCAGTTCGGCGAATACGTTCTCTCCAAACCGCTGTCGGGCGTCGGCGAATACCACGATGTCGTGCGACGCTGTATCGACGCCCGCGTTCAGTGCGCCCGACTTCCCCGTCGCCCCGGGAAGTTCGACGACCTTGACGCGGTCGTCCCCGAACTGGCGAGCCAGCTCCACCGTCCGGTCGGTGGATCCGTCGGACACCACGACGACCTCGACCAGCTCCGGCGGATAATCCTGTGCGAGCAGGTTCTCGATCCGGGCGCGGATGTTGATTTCTTCGTCCTTCACGGCCAGCACCACCGACAGCGCTTCGCTCGTGTAGCGCTTTGCCACGCGGCGGGGCAACAGAGCCCCCCAGAGTAGGATGATCAACGGGTAGCCCACGTAGGTGTAAACGATCACCGCGGCGCAGATGAAGAACCAGGTATCCATATCTCAGCTCCCCAGTCCCAGTTTGCGGATCCGGCGATAGCCCGACTCGCCGAGGGCGCGCCGCGCGAGCTTCAGGGCCCGGTCCCTCGCGTAGGCAGGAAACAGCCGCCCGATCGAAGCGTCGACGCAGGCGCCGAATCGTTCGCGGGTCGTCGCCGCGGTCACGGGCAGCCTGCGGAACTCGAACCGGCTTCCCCGGCACGGGTTGAGACCAAACTCCGACGTGCAGACGGCCCGGTACGAAAGACGCTTCAGCGCGGTGATCCCGCGACTGCCGATCCTCCCCCCCGGCGGCGCGTAGACACGCACTTCCATTCCGGCTGCAGCTTCCAGCGCCTGCCGCGACAGGGCCAGCTCTTCCTCTTCCTCCTGCGCCGACAGCGTCGTGATAAAGCGATGGGTCACGCCGTGCGAGCCGATTTCCACGCCCGCCGCGGCCATCGCCGGCAGCATCCCGGGCTCCAGGCCTCCGTCGGCCCCGATCCGTTCGCTTCCCACAAAAAAAGTAGCACTGAAACCATGCTCCTTCAGAACGGGCAACGCATGGACAAAGTCGGACCGGTTGCCGTCGTCGAAAGTCAGTGCGACCCAGTCCGGCGGCACCGCTCCCTCGTTGTCGAGAGAATCGAGAACCTCCCGCATCGATACGCCACGGCGCCCGCCAGACGAGATCCGGGCCAACTGCCAGCGGAACTCGTCCAGGTCGACGGCGTAGCGGGCCTCTTCTGCGTCCCCGCCGGGCACAGGGCACTCGGCGGAGACGATCCGGTGGTACATCAATATTGGAAATCGGGACATGATAATGTTTCGGGTTCGGGAAGCCGGGCGGACGCTTTCCGCCGGTTTCGCGCCATGATGATCGCTCTCGAAAGATTTGTCCAACAGTATAGCAACTATGATACCATGCGATGGCGTCCCGATTCGGGATCGGTAACGGCCCCTTAATGACATAATTGCCACGAACGGAATTCGCTCCCCGGCGTACAAAGGACCAGAAACCAGCCCCCACAAGGAGCCCCGAACATGAAGAACGCCCTGCTTTTCGCCGCCGCTTTGCTCGCTCTCGCAAGCGCCGTGGCGGCGGCCGGCAAGCTGCCACCGGAATTCACCTACACGATTTACGTCGAAGGCCAGGAGATCGGCAGATCCACCACCAAGGTGACGGAGGAGGCCGGAGTCTACGTTTTTGATACCAGCACCGATCTTGCCTTCAACGAATTCACGCTGAGCCTGGACACACGGACCGTGGTCGACAACAAGACATTCCTCCCCCTGCGCTTTACCTACACCGGGGAGAAGATGGGGACTTTGCTCGATGGCGAAACGACGATAACGGGAAACGAAGCCACGTGCGTCACCGGTGAGCACGGTCAGAGTTACACCTCTACCCGCACGACTACTCACCCGGAAATACTCCTGTTCGAGGAATACGTAATGGACCACGAGGTCATCATCGCCCGGGCCTTCTGGGAGGGAGGACCGGAAGCGAAAGAATACGGCATCCTCTTCCCTTCGGCGGCCACAATGTCGGCCGCAACCATCGACAAGGGCAGCGAGCTGGCGTTCGAGTCGGACACCAAGGAAGCGTACTGCGTCAAGCTCATCATCAGCCTTCAGGGGGGCTCTCCCTACGCCAGCTACTACGACCCCGAGCGGGGCCTTCCCGTCTACCTGGCCTTTCCGGGGACCTCGACCGAGGTGTTTCTCGACGAGTTTTTCGACGGGAAACCGGTCAGCCGCTACCGCAAGCACTAGGCCTGCCCGGCGGCTCGAATCCAATGGAGATACGCCGCCCGGCGCCCGGAAGGGGGTTTTTCACCCCCCCAAAAGACATTCCGGGCGCTTTTCTAACCCCTTCTTAAACCGGGTTTTGCGCATGAGGACGCCGCAAACCCCGGTTTTTACGTTTGACACCCGCCGCCGGGTCCGGTATCATTGTCCCAACTTCAAAGCATAAGCTATTCCTTGAGACGGCATCCCGGCCCGCCCGCAGCAGCAGTGGTCCGGGCCCGTTATTTTTTTTAGACGCAAAAGCATGAACAAGCAGAAGAGACATACCCGGTGGATTTCACGCCTCAAGCTCGCGATACGCGGGATGGGTGTCCAGTTGCTGCTGGCCGCCTGGGTCGTCCCCGATCGGATCGGCAGGACGGCGGCGCGGCTGCGGGCCGATTTCCCCGTCGCCCGCACGGCGTTTCTGCTGGCCGTCTGCGCGGCCATCGTCGTCCCGACCACCCTCTACAAGAACGAGCGGGAACGCCGAATCGAGATGACCGGAGCCTACAAGAGTCTCAACGTCCGATCGAGCGTCGAGATTTCGACACTCGGAACCACCCTCCAGACGCTCCTCACCGAGCAGGACTACCTGCGATCGCTGCTCCTCGACGCCGGATACACCGTGGTCAGTGGCGACCGCCTCTGGATGCGCCTCATGGCAACAGGATATTCCAGCAGCGTGAGGGAGACCGACGACACGCCCTTCATCACGGCGTCCAACACGAGGACACGCCCCGGTGTGGTGGCGCTCTCCCGCGACATTCTCGGTCGCTACAACGGCCAGGCGCCCTTCAGATTCGGCGATGCCATCCATATCAGCGGCATCGGCGATTTCTCGGTAGAAGACTCCATGCACTGGCGCTGGCGCAAGCGACTCGACATCTGGTTCCCCTCCAGTGAGGCGGCACGCAATTTCGGCATTCGCAGCGTGACGGTCACCCTTCCCCTCACTCCCATCAACGGCCTCGATACGACCAACCCGGACGAATTCGCCGGCGTCGCCGGATCCTCGAGCTTCGCTGCCAACTCGGCCCTCCCGCAGTAACGGCGCCCCATACCCGCCGGATCACGACGGTCTTTTCGGACCATTCCAGTCTCATTTCGTAACAAGCTATAATATATACTGTTATCCGTTAGTACACGCGTAAACGCGTCCTTTTTGGTCCGCTTTTGTGGTTGCATCCGGCCCGGATTCAACGTATGATGGCATCACATCGGAGCGGCCGAACCGGGGGGATGGCAGCGGCCCCGGGTTCTGTACCCGCCGCACCCACGTAAAGCTTCTGATTATAATCATTTATTGCACCCCGCACAAAAAAGCGTCGGGAAAGTCCGGAGATCCGAAGGCCGTCGGCTACCGGACCGCAGAGAAGGGAATATCGTTGAAAAACTTCCAGGTTATCGTCATCGGCAGCGGTCCGGGCGGCTATGTCGCGGCGATACGGGCCGCCAGTAACGGCCTGAAGACAGCGATCGTCGAGAAGGACCCCTTTCTCGGCGGGACGTGCCTGCACCGGGGGTGCATCCCCACAAAGGCGCTGCTCCACTCCGCCGAGGTTTACGACGAGTGCAAGCACGCCGATGAGCTGGGCATCTCAATCGAAAACCTCAAGCTCGACGTGGCCACGGTCTACAAGCGCAAGAACCGGATCGTGGGCAAACTGTCCGGGGGAATCGCGTTTCTCATGAAGAAACGCAAGGTCGAAGTATTCACGGGCCTGGGCAGTTTTGTCGACCCCGGCACGATCAGGGTCGCCGGCGCCGACGGCGAAGAGACCCTCAAGGGTGACCAGATCGTCATCGCCACCGGCTCCGTGCCGATGAGCCTCCCGCACATGGAACCCGACGGCAAATCGATCATCAACAGCGACGACATCCTGCAAATGGAAGAGGTCCCGGGCAGACTCGCCGTCGTCGGCAGCGGCGCCGTCGGGGTCGAGTTCGCCTCGATATTCCGGTCGTTCGGGAGCGAAGTAGCCCTCATCGAGCTTCTTCCCCATCTCCTGCCGCTGGAGGACGAGGAATGCGCGGCACAGCTCGACCGTTCGTTCAAGGCGCGCGGCATCAAGAACTATATCGGCACCGAAGTCACCGCAATCGCCCCGGCCGCAGGTAAAAAGGGCGCGGTGCTGTCGTTGTCGAAAGACGCTCGAGCGTCGTCGCTCGAGGTCGACAAAGTCCTCGTCGCCATCGGCCGCCGCCCCGTCACCGACGGACTGGGACACGAAGCGATCGGAGTCGAGATGGACGGTCGCTTCGTCCGCGTCGACGAATATATGCGCACGAGCGTCCCCAATGTCTACGCCATCGGCGACGTCGTGAAGACGCCTCAACTGGCCCACGTCGCGTCCGCCGAGGGGATTCTCGCGATGGACCATATCGCCGGCAGGCACGTCGACCCGATCGACTACGAAAAGGTCCCGAGTTGTACGTATTCGCAGCCGGAGGTCGCCAGCGTCGGCCTCACGGAAAAAACAGCCCGGGAGCGGGGGTACGACGTCCGGGTCGGCAAATTCCCGTTCTCGGCGATCGGCAAGGCGATGATCGTCGGAGAGACCGACGGTTTCATCAAGATCGTCAGCGAGGCCCGGTACGACGAAGTCCTGGGGGTCCACATCATCGGCCCGAAGGCGACAGAACTCATCGCCGAGGCGTGCCTGGGCATGAAGCTGGAAACAACAGTGGAAGAAATCGCGCACACGGTCCACGCACACCCGACGCTGTCGGAAGCGATGCTGGAAGCGGCGCATGGAGTCTATGGCGAAGCGATCCACATCTAGTCAATACGACATCGTTGCCCCCGAAGCACTGGAGCTCAACGACGACGAGCTGCTGGAGCTCTACCGCTACATGCGGCTGAACCGGAGGCTGGACGAGCGGCTCGGCAACCTGTACCGGCAGAACCAGGTGGTCGGCGGTCTCTACTCGAGCCTGGGCGAAGAAGCCACCTCGGTCGGCAGTGCCTATGCGCTGCAGGACGGTGACTACGTAGCGCCCATGATCCGCAACCTCGGCGCGCTCCTCGTACGCGGCGTCCGGCCGGTCGACGTCGTCGCCCAGTACTGCGCGCGCGCTACAGGACCCACGGGGGGACGCGACCTGAATCTCCACTTCGGTTCGGTGGCGGACGGAATTATCGCGCCCATCAGCGTGGTTGGCGCAATGATACCGGTGGTCGCCGGAATCGCGCTGGAGCTGAAGATGCACGCCAGGCCCAACGTCGCGCTGACGTACATCGGCGACGGCGGCGGCAGTACCACCGATTTTCACGAGGGTATAAATTTTGCCTCGGTCCATGCGCTCCCGATGATCCTCATCGTTCAGAACAATGGCTACGCCTACTCGACGCCGGTTTCGATGCAGGCAAATATCGAGAACTTGTCCGTGAGGGCGCGAAATTATGGCATTCACGGGGAAACCGTGGACGGCAACAACGTCATGGTTGTCCTGGACGCCGTCCGGCGAGCGCGCAAAATGTGCGTCGAGGGCGAAGGTCCCGTGCTGATCGAAACGAAGACGTTCCGGCGCAAGGGACACGCCGAACACGACGACGCCGGGTATGTGCCCGACGAATTGAGAAAGCACTGGGAAACAAAAGACCCGATCGAGGCGATGAGGAGATATCTCGTCGCGCGTGGAACGGTGTCATCTGAAGAGCACCTGAACGAAATTGACGACAAGATAGAAAAAAAACTGGAGACAGACGTCCGGGAGGCGCTCGACGCGCCGTTCCCCGAGCCGGACGTCCACGTGGAGGACGTATATGCCCGGTAGACGAACGGCAGCAGGTAACAAACGCGGGGAAAAAGCACCCCGCAAATCCGCGGCGAAGAAAAAGCCGGCGTCCAGAACGCCGGCGTCCAGAACGCCGGCGTCGCAGGCGATGTCGATCGACAGGGATACCAAGGTCAAGATGCTCCACTACATGCGCCTCACGCGCACGATCGAAGACCGGATAGAACGCAAACTGTACCGGCAGGGCCGGATCGTGGGAGGCGTTTACGTCGGTCTCGGCCAGGAAGCGATCTCGATCGGTACAGCGATTCACATGCTGGAAAACGACGTCGTCGCCCCCTCCCACCGCGACATGGGGGTCTTCCTCATGCGCGGCATCACGCCCCGCCGGATCATCGCCCAGTACATGGGGCGGCAATCGGGGCTTACACGCGGCAAAGACGGCAACATGCACATGGGCGACATGGCCCACAATGTAATCGCCTTTGTCAGCCACCTCGCCGACAACGTACCCGTCGCCGCCGGCGTGGCGCTGGCGTTCAAGCAACGGGGCGAACCGAACGTGGCGCTGTGCTATCACGGCGAGGGGGCAACCAGCCGGGGTGACTGGCACGAAGGGATCAACCTGGCGTCGGTACAAAAACTCCCGGTGGTGTATTTCGTCAACAACAACGCCTACGCATACTCGACGCCGCAGAGCCTCCAGATGAACATCGAGAACGTCGCCGACCGTGCCCCGGGTTACGGCATCCCGGGAGCGATCGTCGACGGCAACGATATCATCGCCGTCTATCACGCCGCCAGGAAAGCCATCGACCACGCGCGCTCGGGCGGCGGGCCTTCGCTGATCGAATTCAAGACATTTCGCATGACGGGACACTCCGCCCACGACGACGCAGGGTACGTACCCGAGGAACTCTTTACGGAGTGGAAGAAGAAAGACCCGATCGTCCGGTACGAAGACACCCTCCTCAATGAGGGCATCATCTCGCGTAAAGACATCGAACGGATGCAGAGCGAGATCGACGCGATCATCGACGACGCGGTCGAGTGGGCCGAGAACGAGCCACTGCCAGCCGCCGAAGAGCTGACCAGGGACGTTTACTCCGAAGAATAATCGAACGAACAGGAGCCGATACCATTGAAGACAACTTATCTGGAAGCGATCAGACAGGCAATGTGGGAGGAGATGGAGGCCGACGAGAGGGTCTACATCCTCGGCGAAGACGTGGGCATCTATGGCGGCGCTTTCAAGGTAACGAAGGGCATGCTCGACCACTTTGGTGACTCCAGAGTCATCGACACGCCGATCAGCGAGTCCGCCATCGTTGGCGCGGCGATAGGTTCGGCGCTGGTAGGAATGCGGCCGATCGCCGAGATGCAGTTTATCGACTTCATCTCGTGCGCCTTCGACCAGATCGTCAACTTTGCCGCCAAGTGCCGGTATCGCTGGGGCGCCGGTGTACCGATCGTGGTGCGCGGCCCCTGCGGCGGCGGCGTCCACGGCGGGCCGTTTCACTCCCAGAACGTCGAATCGTATTTTTTCAACGTTCCGGGCCTCAAGATCGTCTGCCCGTCGACCGCATACGACGCCAAGGGGCTCATGAAAGCGGCGATCCGCGACGACGACCCGGTGCTTTATTTCGAGCACAAGTTCCTCTACCGGCGCATCAAGGAGGAACTGCCCGAGGAAGACTTTATAGTACCCATCGGCAAAGCGAACCTCCGGCGCGAGGGGACGGACGTGTCTATCATCTCGTACGGCGCGATGGTGTACACGGCGCTCGACGCCGCCGAGGAACTGGCCCAGGAAGGAATCGACGTCGAGGTGCTCGATCTGAGGAGTTTGCTCCCGCTGGACGTCGAAGCGATACTGGAGACCGCGCGCAAGACGAGCAAGGTCATCGTGCTGCACGAGGCCACCCTCACCGGCGGGCCGGGCGGCGAAATCGTCGCCAGAATCGCCGAAGAAGCTTTCGAATACCTGGACGGGCCGATCGTTCGCATCGCGCCGCCGGACACACCCGTTCCCTACAGCCCGCCGCTGGAGGAAGCGTTTCTGCCGCAGGTGTCCGATGTGGTGGCGAAGGTGCGCGAACTGGCTGCATACTAGATACGAAAAGAGGAATCGAAGATGGCTTCCGACGTAATCATGCCTCAGATGGGCGAGAGTATCGCCGAAGGTACCATGGTCAAGTGGCTCAAGAAGGTGGGCGACCACGTCCAGCGCGATGAACCGCTGTTCGAAATTTCGACCGACAAGGTGGACGCCGAAATCCCGTCGCCGGCCGAAGGCGTTCTGCTCGAGATTCTCGTCAAGGAAGGCGAGACGGTGGAGATCAACACCGTCGTCGGGCGGATCGGAGCCGAGGGCGAAGTCCTCACAGGGGGAGAAAAACCCGCGGACCCGGTCCCCGCGCAGTCCCCGCAGGCAAAAGGAGAACCTCAGTCCGCCCCTCCCGAACCGGCCGCACAGGCGGCGCCCGCCGCCGCCCCGGCACCCGTCCACGACGCCGCAGCCGGGGCTGGGGCCGGGGGTAAATTCGTGCGTTCGTCTCCCGTTGTACAGAAGATTGCCGCGGAACACGGCATCGATGTTTCGCTCATCGACGGCACCGGCGCCGGCGGCCGCGTGACCAAGAAAGATATCCTCGGCTATATCGAGCAGCAGGCCGGTGCGGCAGGGGCACCAGTGCCGCAACAAGTCGCACAGACGGCGCCCGTTACCACTGCCCCTCCGGGGACTTCGCCAGCGCCTCCCCACGGCCCCGTTTTCGTCGCCGGCCAGACCGAGGTGCGCGAAGAAATGACCATCATGCGCAAGAAAATCGCCGAGCACATGGTGATGAGCAAGCAGGTTTCACCGCACGTCTACTCGATATTCGAGATCGACATGTCGAGCGTGGTCGGGCGCCGCAAGGCGCTCAAACCGGAATTTGCCGCCGAAGGCGTCAAGCTCACGTTCCTCCCGTTCTTCATGGAAGCCGTCATTCGCGGTATCAAGGAATTCCCTATCGTCAATTCGTCGATGGACGGCGACTACATCGTCTACAAGAAAAACGTGAACATCGGTATCGCCGTTGCGCTGGAGAACGGACTGATCGTGCCCGTCGTCAAGCACGCCGACCAGATGAACCTGCTCGGGCTGGCCAAGGCAGCGCAGGACCTCGCCGAGCGCGCGCGCACCAAACGCCTTGTTCCCGACGACGTACAGGGCGGCACGTTCACCATCACCAATGTCGGGGTTTTCGGAAGCGTCTTTGGACTCCCGATTATCAATCAGCCGCAGGTGGCGATCATGGGACTCGGCACGATCGTGAAGCGTCCGGTGGTCATCGACGACATGATCGCGATCCGCCCGATCGGCCACGTGTCACTCTCGTACGACCACCGCATCGTAGACGGAGCCGACGCGTCGCAATTCCTCGCCACGGTCAAACGTGAGCTGGAGAGGCCGTTCGAATAGCAGGTACCGCCGTGACCGATCGTCATAGTGACATTCATTGCCGTGTCGTCGATGCGGGGCTGGTGGACTACGAAACCGCCTTCGCCCGGCAGAAACACGAGGTCGAACGTCTGCAGCAGACCGGCGGCGAAGAAGTGTTCATGCTTCTCGAACACCCCCACGTGATCACGCTCGGACGCAACGCTTCCGGCGATGCCCTGACGGCGGACCGACGGAAGATAGAGTCCCGCGGCGTCGCCATCGCCAGGACCGACCGGGGCGGAGACGTCACCTACCACGGCCCCGGCCAGCTCGTTGGATACCCCGTCATCGCCCTCGAAGAAGGCCGGAGGGACATCCGGCGATACGTCCACGACCTCGAGGAAGTCCTGATACGGACGCTCGGCGGATTCGGCATCGAGTCCGGGCGTCACCCCGTCCATCGCGGCGTCTGGACCGGCGGCCGCAAGATCGCGTCGCTCGGCATTCGAATTTCCCGCTGGGTGACGTGCCACGGTTTTGCTCTCAACGTCAATACGAACCTCTCGTACTACGACCTGATGAATCCCTGCGGGATCGAGGGGTGCGAAATGACCTCGATGGAGATCGAGATCGGCGGGCCGGTCGACATGGGACTCGTCAAATCGGAAGTCGCGGGCCATTTTTCAGATGTGTTCGGGCGGCGCCTGGTATTCGAGGGCGTCGAAGCGACCGCGGGAAGGTGACACAAAGTGACCGACGACAATAAAGCAACACCGAGAAGACCCGAGTGGTTCAAGATCAAGCTGCGGACCGACGGGGAGTACCGGCGCGTCAACCACCTCGTCTCGAAGCTTGCCCTCAATACTGTGTGCACCGCGGCACGCTGTCCCAACATCTACGAGTGCTGGAGCCAGGGAACGGCCACGTTCATGATTCTTGGCGACGTCTGTACGCGGCACTGCGGGTTCTGTTCGGTCGCCAAAGGCAAGCCCGGCGCGCTGAATCCCGACGAACCGCAGAATGTCGCCGAAGCGGTGGCTTCGCTGGGTCTCGACTATGCGGTGATCACATCGGTCGACCGGGACGATCTGCCCGACGAAGGCGCCGGGCACTGGGCCGAAACGGTACGGGCTCTCAAACGGCGCCTGCCGGGCTGCATGGTAGAGCTCCTCATCCCCGACTTCAACGGCAACAAGGACCTGCTCGAAG
>CBDVDJ010000015.1:0-14262 GCA_965372695.1 uncultured bacterium | reverse complement strand
TGCGTGAACGGGTGGAAATGGTCAACGGCTGTTTTACAGTCGAGTCCTCACCCGAATGGAGATGAAATGCCCTTCCGAATTCTTCGCAGTCGATGATGGTGTTGTCGGCACCGGAGACCGACGTCAGAACGAGAGGCTTACCGAAAAAGTCTATCTGTTTGTTGCCGAGACCGGTATACGTACCCGGTTCCAGCATGATCGTGTCGTGCGGAGCCGCCGCATAAACGGCGTCCTGAATCGTGGCGTATTGCGTAAGAACGCGACGAGGATTCTCGGGAGGACAGTTGCCTGTCGGATTGACGTACAGCCGGCTTCCGGCGAGTGAGAAAGTCGATGACGAGCAATCTACTCCCTCGATTTGGCCTGTCGACGCGTCCGGATCGGTAACGACTTCCAAGAATGAGCAATCCTCAGAGGTGCCCTGCGAGAAATAGTTCATCGTCAACAACAGGACGTCGGACGACATACACGCCCCGAAAGCAATTTGTATCCCGTCTCGTGGATTCCCGATCACGGTTGTAAACGGGCTGCTTGACCCCACCGAAGTCATCGTGCAGCCGGTACTCTGATATACCCTGAATCGGACGGCCGACGCCTCTGTCACGTCCTTCAATACCGCATATATCGCGGTTACGCCGGGGACGTCAGTAACGGTCGGGTCGGTATATGCGACGTCCGAATACAATCCGATGTAACCGGTCTGGCTTTGTGCGAGCGACACCCAAAATGCAGCAGATAGCAATGCGATGATGATGGTCCGGCGCATGGTTTCTCCCCCTTAATTTCGATTCTAGTAAACGGCGCTCAGGAGTTCTGGTGTGGTGGGCGACGGTGTTGACGACTGCTTTGCTCGACTCCGGTCAGCAATGAATTTCTGGTCAACCTCGATTGAATGCGGGTCTGAGACGGTGGGATTATACCACATGCCGGATTGGATTGTCCGTATATATGACCAGAAATGGCATCTACCACCGCAGCGTGATGCCGGCGATGGGAAAGAACTTCGTTCCTCCGTAGGGCACGGAGTTGAAGACACCGGGCTCGGTTTCGATACCAAACATTTCCACGTGGTTGCGGCGGTTGCGGAAGTTCACGAGATCGAGGAACAACTCACCGTTGAACTCATCGCGCGAAACATCGACGACGAGTTTGAAGTCGAGGCGCTGGTAGCGGGGAAGGCGCTCGGCGTTCACATCTTCGGTGGGCGGCGGTGTCGTGGCGTCTCGATACAATGTGTACGGCCTCCCGCGAACGTCCGTCCAGCGGACCGACACCCGCAACCTCTCCAGCACCTTCACGCTCGCCGCCAGGTGCCACGAATCGGGCCGGTCGAAGTCGCCGATCCGCTCGGCGGTCAGCGTCCCCTCGGTTTTCCACACGCGAGCCTGCGACGCGGCGACCACAAACGACAGGAATTCCGGGTCGTCCCGCCTTATGGCAATCTCGTAGCCACGCCCGTGTCCCGTGCCCCCGCTTTGCACGTTCGAAACGGCGGGGAAAGCGTCCCAGTCCCAGGTGAGCAGGTTTTCATACTCGCGGCGGAATCCGTTGAACTCGACGCCGAACTTCAGCGGCAGCGCCAGCGCCGCCCGCACCGAGACCTGGTCCATGCGCACGGCGGGCGCGTCCTGCCACGACGGTGGGTACTGGCTCAGCAGATCGCCGGCGTCGATCGGCAGCGAGGCGAAGTACCGCCGTTGCGTAAACACGAACGGCGTCTGGTGCGACCGGCGAAATCCGCCCGAGACGTTGACCACGTCGAGCAGCGAGACGCGCACCGACCCGTACGCTTCCGGTTCGATCTTCTCCGTCCACGGCTCTTTCGAGCCGCCGCCCCCCAGCACCAGCGCCACCGCGTCCCGGTGCATCAGCCGGACTTCCGCCGAGGCCGCGTACGGTGTGTCCTCGTGTTCACCCCCGCTGCCCTTGTGCTCGACCTGCCGCGCCTCTCCCGAGAGCATGAGTCCAAACACCTTTCCCTGCCGGGACAGCGCCGCGTACAACGCCGCATCCCGAAGCTCGTGCTCGCGCGGGTCGAATCGCCAGCTGATCGCGTCACTCGACTCGAAGGTCGAGTACGACGGGCGCAGCTTGAACTCCCAGACGGCGCGTTCCCACGTCAGGTCCACGCCGGCGAGCGCGGACTCGACGGTGCGCTCGGCCCCGGGGGCACTCGAGTAGTTGCCCACTTCGGTATCCGACGCCGCCAGGACCGTCGCCGTCGCGGAAAACGACCCGCCCGGCGCGAAGGTCACGCGCCCGGTGACGTCCCAGAACGACCGTTCCCGGACGCCCGCCTGTTGGTACACGGGCAGGTTGAAGAAACTCGTCTTGGCCGATGCCTGGACCGAGAGCGAGGGCCCGACCATGCGCCCCATACCGCCGGCCATCGACGTGATGTCGTAACGAAACGACGCGAAATTCGTGTCGGGACGCGCCGGCCTCAACACGATCACGCCCGAGAGCGTTCCCTTGTACTGGATCGGCGCCGCCCCCGGCACGAGGACCGTGCTGCGGAGCATGTCGTCGTACAATACCCCCGCGTATCCGCCCACGTGCGCGTAGTGGTCGAGCCGGTAGCCGTCGTAGAACACGGTGTGCTCCTCCGTGTCGCCGCCACGAATCGCCATCTCCGAGAGAAAGTCGATGCCGCCGGCCGCGCAACTCGGCTGCGCCTGAACCGTGCGCAGCGGGTCGTTGGCCACGTTCCCCGCCGTATTGATCACTTCGTCGCGCGTGATCGTAACGGCGCTGACCGGTATCGACTGGACCGATTGCTTTCCCGTCACCACGATCTTGTCCGTCGTGTGCTGCGCCGGCGCCAGTTCAATGACCAGCGGCCCGCCGGCATCCGGCCACTCGACCGTGATCGTGCTGGATTCATAGGAGATGTGGTGGAATGAGAGGACGTGGGTCCCCGCGGACACGGTCCCGAAGTTGAACACGCCGTCTTTGTCCGAGTACTGGTTGCGCACGCTGTCCAGCGTCACGGCCACGAGCCCGACGGGCTCTTTCGTCTCCCTGTCGACGACTGTGCCGCGCAGAGCTGCTTCGGCGGCGGCTGGATCCGCGACGACCGGACAAGCCAGCAGCAACGCCGCCAGCAGGGTCATAAAAATGACCCGGCGATGCGCCTTCGGCCATGCGCGCGTATACATCGGAAGACAACTCATATGTCGTTCAGGGGGATAAACTTAAGATGGGGACCAGCCTGTATTATATTACAAATGGCGGGCACACGCCAGTGGGATCGGCCCGATCTGGCGCCACCGATTCACTGTTCCATGCGGTAGTATATCAGGATCCGTTTCCGGTCCTCGGTACTTTTGTCGGCCTTGAGATAGATCTCGACCAGCTCGATCCGGTCGTCGGCTTCGAACCACGCATAGATCAGCCGCAAACCGGTGCGGACGCCCTTGCCTTTGAGAGATCGACAAGCGAATTTCTTCACCTTGTATACCGGGACAATAATCTCGCCCAGGTCATCGATACGGAACACACCTCCGTTATCCAGACCCAACTTGTGAAACGCCGCCAGCTGCGTACTCACCAGTATTGCGAGATCTTCTTCGAGCGTAGAGTATTTTTTCAGCAGCTTTTTGAGGTCGCGTTCGAATTCGCGTAATCGCCTGACTTCACGAAACCGCATCCGCTTTCCCTTCGTCATCCTCGTAACCCCTCACTGAATACTGCGGTGTGCGGTAAAAAACCGTCTCGTATTCGATCCGTTCCCCATCTTCCGTCGTCAGCCACGGGATGTCATTGTGGGAATATTCGCTGATCTGTCGCGCGCCCATGTCCGCGAGCCGCGCCAGAACGTCATCGATCATCTGGATTTCGCGCGCGTCCAGCCTGGTCAGATCCGGGTGCCGCAGCGGTATGTATTTCTTCTGCAGGTAATCGTAGTACGGCACCTCGATCCGTATGATTTCGCCTTCGGCCATCATCCGATCGACGATTTCGTTAAACTCGACCGGCGTCGGACCATAGTGGTTCTTGATGTACGTCGCGCCGATGAGCTGCTCTTCGTACTTTTCGTAGTAATCGAAGTCGATGAAGTAGAGGAGCTTGTAGAGCACGGTCTCGCCGATATTCGGCCGGGCCCCGACCGCACCCAGCATGTAAATCAGCACCTCCCGGAACTTGTCGAGGTGCTTGCGTGGCACGTTGACCCGGAGCTCGCGCCGCGGCCGCTTTGTTTGTTTCGTCTTTGCCGTCCCGGGTGCGGGCAGGGTTACTTTGACCCCCTCCTCGAGCCCGACGATATAATCAACCGTCACGCTGAAAAGCCGGGCAAGGACCACGAGCTCATCCGCCGACACTTTGCGGCCGCCCGACTCGATCGCGCTCACGGCCGGTCGCGGGATCTCAAGCCGATCGGCCAGCTGCTGTTGATTCAAGCCTGCCTTTTCTCTGAGGTTACGTATTCTGGTCGCCGTATTGCTCATCCGGACTCCTTTTGGCTTCAATATAATAGATAATAGCACATGTATGATTATCTGTCAATACTATGTATGTTTATATTACACTGACAGGCCGCGCGGGGCAGAGGGTGGCCGAAGGCCCCGTCCAGCATCGGGGCTGAGAGAACGATATCGCGGGTTATTGACCGCGCGCGAGTGACGTGAGGCGATCCCGCGACCGGACCACGCGCCAGGCGTCCGGGTCGCCGTCTTTCTGCGATTCGAGGAACCGGGTGTAGTACCCGGCGGCGGCGGTGTCGCCCGTCCGGTCGTAGAGGCCGGCGACGCGGTAGAGGGCCAGCGGCCACAACAGCGGCGTGTCCTCGAAGAACGTGGCGTACTGGTGGTTCACGATATAGAGGTACTCCGCGATCGCCTTTTCGGTGTCTCCCTGCGCGTCGAAGGCCCGGGCCAGCGCTTCGCGCACGGCAAGTGTGTCGTAGTAGCGCTGGGCACTCGCGAACTGCTTCGTCGCCTCGTCGGTGTTCCCCCGGGCCAGCTGCAACTCGCCCTTCACCCGGTAATAAGCCGCCCGCGTCGGAAACAACCCGTTCCGGCTGGCCACGGCATCGAGCGTATCAATGACGGCGAGGGCTTCGCTCTCCATCCCGCCGGCGACGTACGCCAGTCCCAGGTAAAACCTGCCCAACCACGACTCATAGGCGATCACCGCCTTCTGCATTTCTTCGACCCCGTACCCCGGATCATGCCGGTACATGTGAATACGTCCCAGTATCTGGTGATAATAGGCCGCCACCCAGTCGATCGATGCACCCGGCCCGGACGTGAGGTTGTTGTGTATGTGTTCCACGGCCTTCGCGTCACGGCCCTGATAGAGGTAGTGGTACGTCTTCTGTCGGCTTTTCTGAAACGTCCAGATGCCCACGTCGTCGTCGAACTCCAGCTGCTCCATCGCACCCTCCACATCGCCCGTGAACATCTTGACCCAGCTCAGGCTCATGTGGGACCACGCCACCCGCGGGTTGGCCTCGATCGCCGCGTCGAAGTGCCGCGATGCCTCTTCGTACTCACCCAGGCCCGCGTAAGCGAGCGCACGGTTGTGGTGAATGTACCACGTGTCCGGCCGCACCCGTTCTGCCTCCGCGATACTCACCAGCGCGTCCTCGTACTGCCGGGTGTATTGATAGAGAAAGGCCAGGTTGTTATGGCCGCCAAACGAATCGGGATACAGGTCCGTCAGCAGATGATACCGTTCGACCGCTTCAGCGTACGCGCTCCGCAACCGATAGTGCTCCGCTTCGATGTAATAGCGCTCGCGCTCCGACGTCCCGTCCCTCCAGCGCATCGCTTTGTCGCTCAACGCCGATGCGGCATCAATAGAACCCTTGTTGCTGCGAATAACCGCAAGATGCGCGTACGCTATCGCAAATGTCGAATCGACGTCGATCGCCTTTTCGTAAAACGGCACCGCCAGGTCGGAGTCTCCCCGGTCCAGATACTTGTTTCCCGCCGTGAAGTTGCGCAACGCCTCGAGCGACGACGTCGTTGCCTGGGCCAGGGGCTTGTCCCGCCTGCGTATCGAGAACAGCGATTCGCCCAGGTTGCGGCGGATCTTCTTCGAGAGCTTGTCGACCGCCGCCAGTACCTCGCCATCGTCTTTCGCCGTCGCGCGTTCGGTCATGACCGCATCGCCCGTAGAGGGGATGACGATCCTGGCGTTGATGATGTAGGACTCGCCGAGCTTGCTCACGTTGCCGGTGAGCATCGCCGCGATGCCCTCGCGCAGGCAGATCTCTCCGCCGAGTTGGGGTCCGATGACGTCGGTGTCGCGAATCTCCATGCGTGTCAGCGCCTCCACCAGGCGCCGTCCGCCGTACACGTTGACGTATTGCGACTGCTGCAGGTCGATCGCGAGCGCTTCGCCGATCGTCCCGTCGAAGTTCGGGTCGCCGGTTTGATTGTCGAAGTCGGTGATGAGGATCCAGTCGCGGTTACGAAACGGAACGCTCTCGGACGGGAAAAAGACCAGCACCACGACCACCACCACCGCCACCGCCAGACCGAGCCCGGCGACCGTGGGGATCCACCGCTTCGATTTCCGCCGCCGCACACGCCGGGGCGTCGGCGTCATCCCCGCGGACACCGCTTCGTCCGGACCGAGGAGATCGGCCAGAAACTCGCCGGCGTTCTGGTAACGCGCTTCCGGATCCCTGGCCATCGCCCTGGCCGTGACGCGCACCAGGTCGGCGGAGACCTCGGGTCTAGCCTCGGTGACCGGCTTGGGGTCGACGTGGAGGATCGAATAAACGATCGCCTCAAAGGCATCGCCGGCAAAAGGAAGCTTGCCCGCCAGCATCTCGTAGAGGACGACACCGAGCGACCAGATGTCGGAGCGCCCGTCGATTGAATCGCCGCGCGCCTGCTCGGGCGACATGTAGGCCACCGTCCCCAGCCTCGTCCCCGCATCGGTGAGTGTCGAGACGTCGATGCGCCTGGCCAGGCCGAGGTCGATGATCTTCACCCGGCCCTCGGCCGTGATGAATATATTGGCGCTCTTGATGTCGCGGTGGATGACGCCGCGCTGGTGGGCGTGATCGAGACCTTCGGCGATCCGAGCGGCGATGCCGACCGCCTCTTCGATGTCCAGCGGACCGCGGCGGACCTTGTCGCTGAGGCTCTCCCCCTCGAGAAACGCCATCACGATGAACGACCGGCCTTCGTGCTCGCCGATCTCGTACACAGAGCAGATATTCGGGTGGTCGAGCGCGGCCGCCGCCCGCGCCTCCCGCTTGAACCGCTCCCTGGCGACGTCGTCGGCCAGCGTGTGGGCGGGCAGGAATTTCAACGCCACCGTTCGATGCAGCGAAAGGTCCTCGGCCTTGTACACCACCCCCATACCACCCCGGCCCAACTCCCCGAGGATCTTGTAGTGAGATATGGTTTGTCCGATCATGCGTCGTTCATTCTATGGCGCGTCGAGAGGGATGTAAACAACCGTATATCGGCTGCTGTACCGTCGGAACAGGTCAAAATGCAATGGGTTCAGTCGTGTACGAATTTTCTGGGGATGCTTGAACTGATGAACTTGCGGAATGAGGAGCGTCGGTCGGCATCGATGAGGTCCACCAGTTGGGCGATTGTCGCTGGCGCCAGGATCTCGATGCCGACAAGCTTTTCCTCGTTGTTGTAGTCGGCAAGCAGTCGATCTCCAGAAATCTCGACAGTTCTCGAGACTTTGTCTGGCAGAATTTTAATATATATCGCTTCGATCGCGCCGTCATCACGCCCGCAGATCGAAGCCTCGAAACTGATTGCCCGTTTTTTAGACATAGGTGCTTACATCCAGAACGCCGTTATCACGGAAACAAGACCATCCGTGCCTTCTATAATAACGGCCAACCTCTTGTGACGGGTCAACGCTTTTTCCAGTCGGTATGAACCGGTCCTCCTCGAAGGCCGGCTTCGGTCAGGCTCGGCCACAACACGTTCGACCTGTTGTCTACTGATCCCCCGCTGAGTCATTCGCTTTGCAGCGCGGGCAGTGAACTGTAAACAAAATTGTCGCCTGATCAACCCCAACCCCACCCATCAACACATCACTATAGCACAAGTTACGTCCCCGGAACATCAGGGACGGACGAATCATCAGTAAAAGTAAGCAGTTATCGTACCGAAAAATATCGCCCCCGGGACCGCCACGCGGCTCCGGAGGCGATTTGAAATGCGGGATAATGACCTAACGGTCTTTTGGAAACTCCGGGTGTTTCGGCCACGGCCGCGGGTCGGCGGCGATCATCTTCTTGAGTTCCTCGATCCCCTTCATCAACTGGGCGTCGAGGCCTTCGAATACCTCTTTGGGATCGAGGTCGACGATGATGTCGGGTGTGACACCCTCGTTCTCGACGATCCACTCGCCGTCGGGGGTGTAAATGCGGTAGTCGGGGCACGACAGTCCCCCGCCGTCGACGAGCCGGTAGAACATCGATACACCGACGAGGCCACCCCACGTGCGCGTGCCGATCACGGGCCCCATCCCCAGTATCTGGAACTCCATGGGCAGCATGTCGCCGCCGGATCCGGCCTGGCGGTTGGTGAGGCACACCATGTGCGCGTTGTTGAGGGTGAAGTCGGGGATGGTCTGGTCGGCCGAGTAGCGCCGCGTCCAGTAGGCGAGCGGCACGTTGCGCAGGCGGTGGAGGAACATGTAGGGATCGAGTCCTCCGCCGTTGAAGCGGCCGTCGATCACGAGCGCCTTCTTGCGCAGTTGCGAGTAGTAGTACTTGGGAAACTCCCGCGCCGACCCGAGGTAGGTGTCGGGCAGGTGGATGTAGCCGATCTGCCCGTCACTCGCATCGTTGCAGACGGCGCGGTTGTGCTCGACCCAGTCGAGGTAGCGGAGCGTTCTTTCGCCGCGGATCGGCTCGACGACGAACTCGCGCGCGTTCTTCGGCGTACCCTTCTTCGGCGCCTCGCTGCTCACGAGGATCCGCACCTGCTCGCCAGCGAGGCCCTGGAAGTAGCTGTAGATGTTCCGGTCGGCCGTCACTTCGCGGCCGTTGACGGCGAGGAGGTAGTCCCCCGACTGCACGTCGATACCGGGCCTCGTGAGCGGCGGAATCACTTCGCGGGTCCAGTCGGGCACGCGGTAAATCTTGCGGAACCGGTACCGGCCGAGCTCTTCGTCGACTTCCCAGTCGACGCCGAGCATGCCGACGTTGACGCGGTCGGCGCGGCGCCGGCGGTCGCCGCCATAGACGTACGTGTGTGACGTGTTGAGCTCGCCGATCAATTCGCCAATGATGAAGCGCATGTCCTGGCGGCACGACGCACTCGGCACGAGCCGTCCGTACTTCTCGCGCATGGCCGGCCAGTCGAGGCCGTGCATCCCGGGCTCGTAGTAGAAGTCGCGCTCCATCCGCCACGCCTCGTCGAAGATCTGCATCCACTCGGCGCGCGGATCGAGGCTCATCTTCATGTCGGAGAGGTCGAGCTTCTCGCCCTTCGACTCCTTCGCCGACGACTTGATGATACCCACACCACGGCTCTTGCGGTAGACGATGCTCTTGCCGTCGGCGGAGAGCTTGTATTCGCGTACTCCCTCGATCACCGACACCTCTTCGCGATCCTCGTACTCCCAGCGGTAGAGGTCCATGTCGCGCACCGCGCGGAATTCGAAGCGGTTGAAGTCACCCTCTTCGCGGTTGAGGAAGAAGAGCCCCTTGTCGCCCGCCTGGAGGCCGCGGTAGTTGCCGCGCTCGAGGGGCAGCGTCTCGATCCGGCCGGCGAGGCCGTCCCAGTCGATCGTGACCGTGACTTCCTTCGACTTCTTTTTGTCCTTGTCCTTTTTGTCACCGTCCCCGTCACCGTCCCCGTCACCATTGTCGTCACCGTTATCGGCGAGCTCCTCGTCGCTCTCGGGCACGAGGAGCGCCTCGCCACCGGCGGCCAGCGTGAGGACATAGATCCCCGCCATGTCCTTATAGACCATCTCCCACTCGAAGTCGCCGAGCGTCGGGCTGAAGCGCCGGTTCGACACAAAGAAGAGGTGCTTGCCGTCGCGCGCCCACGCCGGGCCGAAGTCGTTGAAGAGCCCGTCGCTCGCCGTGTGCGTCTTGCCGGCGCCCACGTCGTAGACGAACACCTGGTAGACAAGTTCCGCGGTGAGCTTCGAGTAGGCCAGGTAGCGGCTGTCCGGCGACCACGCGAAGTCGTGGATCGGCTTGAGGTCGACCGACACGTCGACGTGCTCGTATTCGGCCTTGTCGACCTCGGTGAGTTTCCCGCTCTTCACGTCGAGGATCCAGCAGCGCAGCGTCTGGTCGGCGAAGGCGATCTTCTTCGAGTCGGGCGACCAGCGGAGGGTGTGCCGGTAGCCGTCCTTGTGCGTCGTGAGCTTCACCGGCTCTGTTTCGCCCTTCGGGTCGCCCATCCAGATCTCGTACTCGCCGCTCTCGTCCGAGATCCACGCGACGTGGCGTCCGTCGGGCGACCACGCGGCGTCCTTGTCGCGCGCGCCCGAGCTCTGCGTGAGGTTGCGCGTCGGGCCGTGCTTGAGAGGGACGGTAAACACCTCGCCGCGCGCCGTCACCAGCGCGCGCTTGCCCGACGGCGAAATGTCGATGCCGTTGACCGAGCCCGAGACTTTCTTCATGTACGGCCGCGCCTCGGGTGAGTCCGACATGATCTCGACCGGGATCTTCCGGGTCTCGCCCTTGTACGTTTCGTAGTAGTGCAGCTCTCCGCCCAGTTCGTAGACGACCGCGAACTCGAACTTGCTGCTGGCGTTCATCGGCGCCGGGCCGATACTCGGGCGGCGAACGTCGTATTCCGTGTGGCTGGTCAGCTGCTTCACGTCGCCCGTGGCCGGGTCGAGGGCATACAAGTTGAGCGTGCGGTCGCGGTCCGAGGAAAAGTAGATCGACGCGCCGCCCCACATCGGTGTGCGGTCGGTGCCCGCCCAGTCGGTGAACATCCCGTCCTTCTTCGAGTCGACGTCATATATATAGACGTTCTGCTCGTTACCGCCCTGGTAACGCTTCCACGTGCGAAACTCGCGCCCGACCCGGTTGTAGGCGATCCGCCTGCCGTCCATCGAGTAGCTGCCCCACGCCGCCTCGTGGATCGGCACCTCTTCGAGGCCCGTGCCGTCCGGGTTGATCAGGAAGAGGCGCACGAAACGGCTGAAGCTCGAGCGGGCCGAGCTGAAGAGGATCTTCCCGCTCGTCGGGTGCCAGCCCACCACCACGTCGCCGCCCGGGTGAAACGTGACCCTCGTGATGTCGCCACCGTGACGGCTCATCACGTAGACGTCGCTGTTGCCGTCGTAGTCACCCGTAAATGCGATCAACTCGCCGTCGGGCGAAAACTTCGGAAAGCGCTCCTCCCCGTCGTGAATCGTGAGCCTCGTCGCCACCCCGCCTTCGACCGGGACCGTCCAGATGTCTTCGCCGTGGACGAAAACGACGGTGTTGTGATGGATGTCGGGAAAGCGGAGCAGCGGCCGGGAATCAGCCGCGTCGGCCGCCCCTGCCGAAACGATACCCGTGGCCACCGCCAGCACGAGAATCACGGAAGACGCCAACAATTGACGAAAGACCCTGGATGAACGAACGGCACGTAACATTACGGACTTCTCCTTGTGAAGATGCTGTTTCTGGAGGCGAGATCTTGAGTCTGAGCCGGGGGCTGAGGATTGCAGATTATAGCACGGCCGATAGTACCGTTGCAGCGCGTGAAATCCTGGTATAGACCCCTTGCACAATCACCAGATCGGTGCTATATTGACCTATATATAAGGTCATATGACCTATAATGGAGGTCACTTAAATGCTCGAACCCATCCTCGGATCCGTCAATTGCGAGCGAGTCCTGGTGTTCCTCGCAGCCAGGGACGAGGGCTACGCGCGCGATATCGCCCGGTTTTTTGAGACCGCCGTGGCACCCGTCCAGAGCCAGTTGGCCAAGCTGGAAAACGGCGGCGTGATTGTAAGCCGGGAGGCCGGCCGCACGCGCCTCTACTCGTTCAATCCCCGTTACCCGTTCGTTTCAGAACTCAGGGCTCTTCTCGACAAGGCACTTTCCTTCTACCCCGACGACCTGCGTGAGCGCCTCATCATGTCTCGGCGGCGTCCCAGAAGGGCGGGGAAGCCGTTGTGAAATCCGCCGCCAACAGCGACTAACTCCAGTTCCCCATCAGCATTCTCATGCCCGAAATTACCGCTTTACATTCTGGATGATAATAATTAGTATTACCTAACTATAGAGTATCGTCCCATCAACCAGGTGACCTTCATGCCGCGACTGCGGGAGCGGGGAGGCCTGGTGTTACCATCGCAAGGAGAAAACCATGTCTAACGACATTCGTAACGGGGTCAATGTACCCAACCTGCTGGAAGCCATCGAAGCGGTCAAGATGGACAAGGAGAACGGCAAGCTCACTTTCAAGGTCGACACCAACTGGACCGGCGGCTTCAAGGCCAACCACACCACGTCGGACTTTGCCGTAGGCAAGGAGCCGGGCAACCGGAGCAAGGCCCACACCGTCTCCACCGACGAGCCCAACGAAATACTCGGCAGCGACTCGGGCATCAGCCCCGCCGAGACCCTGATCACGTCGCTCGCCGCCTGCCTCACCGTCGGCTACGCGGCCAACGCCGCCGCCATGGGCATCGACCTCGACGAGCTGTCGTTCGAGATCACCGGCAACGGGAGCCTCGAGGGTTTCATGAACATCGGTGACGCCCGCCCGGGCCTCAACGACCTCAACATCAAGGCCCACATCAAGTCGAGCGCACCGGCCGAGAAGCTCCAGGAGCTCCACGACTACGTCAACGAGCACTCGCCGATCTGGGACACGATCTGCAATCCCGTACAGGTCAAGTCCAGCATGGTGACCGGTTAACCGACCGCCATCCAACGGCAATCGCTAAAAGCAGAAACCCGCCGGATTCCGGTCCGGCGGGTTTTTGCGCGTCTACAAGCAAACGATTCAACCGTCGCCGCGCTTCGACTCGTCGCGGTAACCTCTGTCGTATATTCCCACGATCCTGGCCGGCCGGCCCTCATCGTCGTACTCGAACTGCATGCGAAAATAGACGACGCCTTCCATCACGTAGGTGTCATTCGACATGGGCGTGAGTTTCGTGTACTCGGTTCGCGACGTCCCGTCGCGGAGGTACCACAGGCTGTCGTCGCGGAACTCGATGTGACGGGTTTCGTAGTCACCCGCCAGCTTCTGCATGTGATCGGCCGGCACGGCGACCGGGTTGTCGAACGCGTCGATGTACTCCATCGCCCAGATGATGCGTGTTGTGTCGTAGGCTTCTTCATCATCGTCGGCATTTTCCGCCGCGCCGGAGACCGCCGCTTTGCTTTCCGCTTTCGCCAGCGCTTTGTCGAAAAACTGTCTCGCCTGTTCCCTGTCGCCCTGGCCGAGATAGGCACCCGCCAGGTCGGCGTAAACATCCGGCGACTCCGGATCCGTCTCGACATTGAATTTCAACAGCGCGATTCCCTCTTCCGTCATCCCCGCGTCGTTGAACTCGCTGCCAATCCAGCCGATGACTTCCGCGCTGAACACGTCCGGGTACTCCTCCTTCAGTTGAGGGAGCCTCTCCGCGACCACGCCCGCGCCGCTGTCCTGGACCGCCCATGCAAACACGGGCAGCGGTGAATCGTACTGCCGGTAACTCAAGAACTCGTTACCCAGCGCCCGTCCGCCGATCGTCGACGCTATCATGTCCCGGCAGATACCCAACCCCGTAAACGCATTGGTCAGGTAGACCACGCCCAGTTTCTGCTCCGGGTAGGCCAGGATATAGTTGCGGAAGATGCCGTAGTCACCCCACTGCCAGAAGGCCGGGCCGTTGGCGTCTTCCTGGATCCCGAATCCCATGCTCCAGCCCAGCCCCAGGTCCTCGTCCACCACGATTTGCGAAGTGAGCATTTCCGCGACCGTCTCCTGTTCGAGCCCCTCGCCGTTGAGGACGGCGCACACGAAGCGCGCGTAGTCCTGTGCCGTCGTGTACAGGCTCGCCGCCGCGTGCGGCTCGGTGTACCGGCGGATTCCCTGCGGCCGGCCGAACATGTCGTGGCCGTTGGCCATCTTGCTCTCGTAGTCGTCGCGCCACACCATGCAGCTGCGCGTCATGCCCAGCGGATCGAGGACGCGTTTCTGTATCGTCGTTTCCACCGGCTCGCCCGTCAGTTTCGCGACGGCCAGCTGGAGCCAGTAGTAGCCCCCCGCCGAGTACCTGTATCCGGTGCCCGGCTCGAAGAAGAGCGGGTACACGTCTCCCCCCTCGCCGTGGGGCATGCCGGCCGAGTGGCTCAGCACCTG
>CBDVDJ010000014.1:0-14993 GCA_965372695.1 uncultured bacterium | reverse complement strand
GTACAGATAACGTCCGCTCAAGCTGTTTGGCGGCCGAGCGTCCGCGAGGCATTGGCACGTAATCTTGCGAAAGCAAGAATCGTGACAATAGCCAAATCTGCTTCAAGCGTTTGTTATAGAGCCGTATTCGGTTATTCCCAACGCATCCATGGCAACAGGCGATCTGTTCCATGAATCTTAGCTGCACTAGCTGTCTTCCCAGCTCAGCAAGCTCTTCGGCGTCAACATAGACAAGGGTGAACACCACTACGAGACGGTTTTCAACGTCGTAAAGACCGCCCTGGAATTCACCCACTGGCCCACCCTGGCCCTGGCCGTGCTGGCGATCGTCATCATGCTGGTCCTGAAGCGAATCAACCGGATGATTCCGAGCGTTCTGGCGGCGGTGGTCGTTACCACGCTGGTTTCCTGGGCCATCGGACTCGAAAACAACGTCGTCACCAACGCGGCCCACATCCGGGACGACGACTCGCGGCTGTTGATATCCGAGTACTCCGACCTGTCACGTCAGCTCGAAGAAACGCTGGTGAGGCGGGTGGAGTTGAGGGAACAGTATAATCGGGCGGCGGGCGAGTCCGGGCCTCACAGCGCAGATGCCGCCGAATGGCGCATGGCCCTGGAATTGATCGGTGTCGACATCGGGGAAAGCGAAGAACAGGCAAGACATTTTCGTTCCCGGATCCGTCGGCGTCAGTACGCCGCGTTCGCAGACGAAGACGGACAATTGTCGTTTTATCCCAGGGACGAGGCGCCCGACCTCCCGGGCCGCCAGGGCGGAACCTGGCGCATGAGAGTGAACAGAAAGCCCATCGACCAGAACCAGATCGCCATGATTGGCGGCGGCGCGGTTGTTGGTCATATTCCGCGCGGACTGCCCTCCATGGCGGTACCAAGGGCGGATATGTCTGCGGTGTTCCAGTTGTTCCCCATGGCGATGGTCATTTCGCTGCTTGGGTTCATGGAGGCGATCTCGATTGCCAAGGCGATGGCGGCCAAAACGGGACAACGCCTGGACCCCAACCAGGAGCTGATCGGGCAGGGCCTGGCCAACATCGTCGGTTCTGCGGCCCTGAGTTACCCGGTGTCGGGCTCGTTCTCCCGATCGGCGGTCAACCTCCAGGCCGGAGCGCACAGCGGTTTGTCGAGCGTCATCAGCAGCCTGGTGGTCCTCATCGTCCTGCTGTTTTTGACCCCCCTGCTGTATTATCTGCCCCAATCCGTCCTGGCTTCGATCATTATAATGGCGGTAATCAGCCTGATCAGCGTCAAAGCATTCGTCCAGGCGTGGCGGGCCAAGCGGCACGACGGAATTGTGGCGCTCATGACATTTGTCTGTACGCTTGTATTCGCCCCCCATCTCGACCGGGGCATTTTCATCGGCGTGGCGCTTTCGCTTGCTTTTTATCTTTTTAGAAACATGAAACCGGCGTTGGCCATGTTGTCCCGCCATCCCGACGGCACGTACCGGAACAGTGCCCGATTCGGCCTGAAGCAATGCCCGAATATTGCCGTCATCCGGTACGCGGGCTCCCTGTTTTTCGCCAATGTGAGTTACCTCGAAAACAAAGTGCTCGAAACGGTCGACGCCATGCCACACCTCAAACACGTAATCATGATCGGGAACGGAATGAACGAGGTCGACGCCTCGGGTATCGACATGCTCGAGACGCTGCTCGAAAGGCTGTCCGGTCGTGGGCTGAGGGTGTCGTTCAGCGGTCTGAACGACGAGGTCGTCGACACTCTCCGCCGCAGCGGCCTGCTGCCACGAATCGGCGAGGAAAACCTCTACCGAAACGCGACCAGCGCCATCGACGCCGTCTGGGATTCGTCCCACGAAGGCTCGCCCGAGATCGAATGTCCGCTGAGAATGGCGGTCGCGTTGAGACTTCGCGTCTCGAGCGGTGCCCATCGCGAAATCGAGAAGAAATGGGGCCCGATCGACGGCCCCGTCGGCATTGACTCGCAAACGGCAGCCGGACAAACGGTGTCGTTGTCGATCGTGGGTATGATCAGCGAGCAGGCGGCCGCCGACGTCGCCAGGGCACTCGACGCAGTCGCCGGTGTGGCGCGAACACAAACGCACCATGATACCCGACGCGCCGTCGTTGTTTTCGACGGCAGCGCCTCCCCCGACGTAAATCTCCTCCTGGAAGCTGTGAAAAAAGCCGGTTACGAAGCGATAATCGAATAGCAGACGTAATTCGTTTTATCGCCTCGGTGGCAGGATTTGCCGCGGATCACGCGTCCTTGATGCTCAGGCCGATGCGGCCGCGCTCGAGATCGATCTCCATCACGCGCACCTTGACCTTCTGGCCGACGCTCAATTCGTCGGATGGGTCGCGGACGAAGCGGTCGGCGATCTTGCTGATGTGGACGAGGCCGTCCTGGTGAACTCCAACGTCGACGAACGCGCCGAAATGGGTCACGTTGGTCACGACGCCGTTGAGCACCATGCCTTCGGTGAGGTCTTTCATCTCCCTGACGTCGTCGCGAAATTCCACCGACTCGAAATCCTCTCGCGGGTCCCTCCCCGGCTTTTCCAGTTCGTCCAGAATGTCCCGCAGCGTGTAAACGCCCGCCGAATCGTTGACGTAGCGGTCGATGTCGATCGCACGTACCGCCGCCGAATCGCCGATGAGTTCGTCGACTTTGCGCCCCAGGTCCGAAGCGATTTTCTTCACCAGGGTGTACCGCTCGGGGTGGACACCCGAGTCGTCGAGTGGATCATCGCCCTTGACGCGTAAAAAGCCGGCGGACTGCTCGAACGTCTTTGCCCCCAGCCCCGGCACTTTTTTGAGCCCCGTGCGGCTGGTGAACGGCCCCGCCTCGTCGCGGTGCGAGACGAGCGAGCGGGCGAGTTTCGCCCCCAGGCCCGACACGTACTGGAGCAGCGACGCGGACGCCGTGTTCACGTCGACGCCGACGCGGTTCACGCAGGAGACCACGACGTCGTCGAGTTTCTGCTTCAAGAGCTTCTGGTCGACGTCGTGCTGGTACTGCCCCACCCCGATCGACTTGGGGTCGATCTTGACCAGCTCGGCGAGAGGATCCTGCAGGCGGCGCCCGATCGAAACGGCGCCGCGCACGGTGACGTCCTGGTCGGGCATCTCTTCGCGGGCGGTTTCCGACGCCGAATACACCGACGCCCCCGACTCGTTGACCATGATGACGGCGGCGGCGTGTCCCCGCTTCTTTACGTAGTCGCGGGCGACGTTAAAGGTCTCCCTCCCACCGGTACCGTTACCGACGGCGACGGCGGCGATGTCTTTGTACTTCTTGAACCACCGGTCGAACGCCGACTCGGTACCCGCAACGTCTTCCCTGGGGACCGTCGGGTAAACGACGCCGTGGTCGAGAAGCCGCCCCGTCGAGCTCAACACCACCACCTTGCAGCCGGTCCGGTAGCCGGGGTCGATTGCCATCAGGTGGCACGAGCCGAACGGCGGCGCCATCAGGAGGTCGCCCAGGTTGGCGGCGAACACGTCGATCGCTTCCCGATCGGCCTTCTCCTTGAGCTCGGCACGCACGTCGGTGGCGATCTGGTGGAGCAACAGGCGGTCGTAAGCGTCAGAAGCCGCTTCCTCGACGTGACCGGTCCAGATCGAAACGCGGCCTCCCGTCGCGCGGCGGCGCAGAATCGCCCTGGCTTCTTCCGGGTCGGGAGTGATGCCGTAAGTAATAAATCCGTCCTTCTCGCCTCGAAGGATCGCGAGAAAACGGTGAGTCGGGATTTTCGAGACCGGTTCTACGTAATCGTAGTAGTCGGTGAACTTGCTCTTCTCCTCCGCCTTGCCCCGGGCGGCCCGCGCCACCACGTCCCCCCGCTTCCAGGTGAGGTCGCGGATCTCACTGCGCCATTCGGCCGTTTCGACCACGCGCTCGGCGATGATGTCTCTCGCGCCCTTCAGCGCATCGGCGGCGCCCTCTACCCCCTTGTCGGCGTCGACAAATCCCGCCGCGATTTCTTCGGGCGACCCCGATAGATCCTCCTGGGCCCACATACGCTCGGCCAGGGGTTCGAGCCCGCGTTCGCGCGCGATCGTCGCCCGGGTACGGCGTTTGGGCCGGTACGGCAGATAGAGGTCCTCGAGTTCGGTTATCGTCGCCGCCCGCTCGATGGCGGCCTGCAGCTCTGGCGTGAGTTTGTCCTGGCCGCGAATGCTCTCGAGGATGAACTGCCTGCGCTCGAAGAACTCGCGGTGGAACTTGAGGCGTTCCATCGTCTTGCTGATGGCCACGTCCTCGGCGCCGCCGGTCACTTCCTTGCGGTAGCGGGCAATAAAAGGAACGGTGCAACCTTCGTCCAATAGTCCGATGACCGCCGAAACGGAGGCCGGCCCGAGCCCCACCTCGGGGGCGATCACAGCAGCGAAATCGGGAGTCTCAGTGGTTTTGCTGTTTTCCATGCGGCGCATTATAGCCCCGGACACAAATCTTTCAACCTTATTTAACGGCCACGAGCTTGAGGATTTTCGTGTGTCCGCGGGAGACGATGCGGAGAAAGTAAACGCCGCTGGCCACACGGGCGCCGTCGTTGTCGGTGCCGTCCCACTCGAGCGTGGTGAGGCCGGACGGCAGGTTTCCGTTCCAGAGGGTCCTGACCAGCCTGCCGCCGACGTCGAAGACGACGGCCTGGACGCCGGCGCGACGGGGGAGTTCGACCATGACCGACGTGGACGGGTTGAACGGATTGGGCCACGCCCGGGCCCGGATGGTGAACTCCGGCGCCGTCTCATCGACGGCCCCCACGGCGGATTCCGGCATGAGGTATCCGTCCTGGAGGAACACCGGGATCTCCTGGTCGCGGTAGATCACGCGGTCGGCGTCGGCCGCGTAGAGGGCGAACTGCGCGTCGGGCCGGTCGATCTGGAACACCCCGTCCGACATGCCGCAGTTGAGCGGACCGTCGGAAACGCCGATGTAGCGGGTGTTGTTGTAGCTGAAGTTGGTGACGTCGGTCAGCAGGAACCGCATCAGGCGGCTTCCCCACAGCCGGACGATTCCCAGTTCGGCGTCGGTAGTGATCGACTCGCCGAAGGAGTGCGTTATCAGTTCGCCGGAAATGTTACGGATGAACACGTCGGAGAACCGCCACCTCCACGCCAGCGTCACGGTGTATCCCCAGGAGTAGTCCTGCCGGGTTATTTCCGGCTCAGTGGTGGATTCGTCGCCCGGAAACATGAACATCGTGAACTTCGGATTCGTCTGCGTAACCGAAAGCGACAACAGCAGCGCGTCGGGTTCCTCGCTGTCGTTGGCATACACACCGACCGACGCCTGCAGCGACTCGAACGGGGGCTCCACCACGTGGATGTCGAGCCGGCTGGTACCGTTCGTAATCCTGACCGGGTTGGCGGAGGCATCGACCGCGTTCGCGTCGCTCGTGTGCATCCGCCAGTCGTAGTCGTGGGGCTGACCGTCTTTGTCGATGTCGTCGAGCAGGATGAAGTACGGCGGGAAAATATTGTCGTGGACAACGAATACCTTTCGCAGCGCGTGATCGACAGGGTTGCCGCCGTCGTACCCCCACGACCAGTCGGCGCCCTCGAACGGCACGTCGGGGTCGTTGTACGGGCTGTGCGTGGTGTATGCGTCGGTGAGGTCGGCGGTCATGTAGTCCGCGTAGTCGCTCAGCAGGTACTCCGGGATCGCGCCGTCGGTACCGATCGAACTGCCGGCATTATGTTGTCCGGCGCCGTCGATCAACACGAGATTGTGCGACTCGCTCTGCTTGGCCGCGTGTCCCGGCCCGTGGTCGACGGCAAAGGCCGAGCCAAAGCCGTACATGGTAAACTGCCCCTGGTCCTCCTGCGCGTGGGCCCCCTGGAACTCGCCCGCGTAAAAGCTGAAGAGGAGGTCCTTCGAACCGGGCCCGACGTCCCAGCCGGACCGGTAGTAATAGAGCCCGCGGTGTTCCCACATGACGCTCTTCGGCAGCACGCTGCCGGGATCCGTCAGCGGCAGCGGCTGGTTCCACAACACCGTCGCCGTTTTGTCGGCCTCGAGACCCCAGTCCCAGCCGTTCTGGCCGGCGGTGTATTCCCACAACCACGCCGACAGGCCGCTCCCGTACTGCGACTGCGCCCAGTCAAAGAACGTGTGGTGACGCGAAAGGATGTAATCTTTGTAGGCACAGTCGTTGAGGTTGTTCGTCCGGCCCGATCCCTCGGGCAGGAGTTCGAAGGCGAACCACGCCTCCATGTTCCGGAAACACGGGTGCGCCGCATAGTCGAACCCGTCGTACCGCTTTCTCGCGTGGAAATAGTAGATGAGCATCCGCATGCTCCACGCGCCGTAGACGAGGCCCTCATTATAGGCTCCGTCCTCATCGAGCTGGGCGCCCATCCACGTGTCGATCAGTTCGTCGGCAAACCCGAGCGCCGCGGCGACCCGCGCCGGGTCGGTTTCGCCGTCGAGACAGATGGCCGCCAGACCGAGGGACGCGGCGACCATCATGCTCTTGTTACCCAGGTAGGGCCGCCACCCCCATATTTCGTAATTGAAGTGTGTCGTCATCTTGTCGACGTAGGATTCGATCTCGCCCCTCAGGTAGTCCCTTTCGGCTTCGGAACTGTACCCGAGGAACATGTCGTAACCCAGCGCCAACGATCGGAGCCGGAGCGAACTGCCGAACGCGTCGGAGTCGACTTCATAGTTGTCGGCGATGTGGAGCACGATTTGCCGGCCGATCGCGAACGCGGCCGTGTCCGGCGGGAGTTCCAGCAGTCCCGCCAGCCCCAGGTTGGGCACCGGGTTGAGCCCGTAGTCGTCGTCGAGCAGTTCCTCCATGGTGGCGAACGGGTAAACGGTAGTGGCCGCGTTGCGGATGACCGCGTACGCGTTGTCGTCGTCTCCGCCGTCGCGGACCTTGTCGTAATAACTCACCATCTCGGCGGGCGTCAGGAGGAGCCGGGGATGATGGGCGGTGTACAACGAATCGGTGAGCGGAGGGCCGGAGGCGGTCGAACCCGTAGCGGGCCCGGCGGCCGCGTACACGCAGAGCGTGGCGGCGGAAAGGCAAACCAGAATAAGGCGATGTATACGCGTGTTGGTGTTGGACATGGTGAATAACCAGCGCCCGGACTCTATTGCCCGTTCAGATGTTAAATTCAGCCGGAAACATATATTTTATATAAATTCAACGAGTTAGTCAAGACCGGTCAGCCCCGGGGGCTGTAACGCAGTATGGTATCGTCGGATCCGCCGATGAAAACATTGCCGGCGTCTGTCCCCCACACCGACCACAGCATCGTTTCCAGCCCGAGACCGACGGTTTGCCAGGATACTCCGTCATAGTGGACGATGGTCCCGTCGACTCCCACGGCCCAGTAGTTGTCGGGGGCGCCGGCCCACACCCGCCGAAGGAAGCTCGTCGTACCGCTCGGTTCGAGATTCCAGACGGTCCCGTCAAACCGGTATATCGCGCCGTTTCTCCCGACGGCGACGACGTCTGAGGAAGAAGTGCCGCTCACGCCGAAAAGATCGTGCTCGAAATATGTCGAGTCCACAGCCCAGCCAGCCCCATCGTAGTGGAGAACCGCTCCCCCGTCGCCCGACACGATATTGGCGCCCACGATATAAACGTCGTCTCCCGCCGAACCCCACGCATCCTGCAGAGCCCGCTCGTAACCCGTGTCCGACATCAGGGCCCACGCCGAACCGTCGTAGTGCCAGATGTTCCCCTCGAATCCCACGATGAAGATATCGCTCGTGGTGGCGCCCCAGATCGATACCGCGATGTTACCGGACTCGAACTGCCGGTGCCAGCCGGAACCGTCGTAGTAGAACACAAAGAACGGGTACCCATTCACCACTACCCAGATATCGTCGGGCGAGGCGGCCCAGACTCCGAAGACTCCTCCGATGACGTCCTGCGGCAACGGCGGATCGAATTCATCCCACCCTGTCCCGTCGTTGGCGAGAAAGGACAGCGTATGATGCGGCGCCAGCGCCAGTTCGCCGGTCCCGCCCATTACAGACCATTCGGCGGGGTTCAGACTCTGCGTCAAACTCGTCGTGTAGCCGTCGATGTCGACAACCGCGGATCGCGGGCCCACCGCGACGGCACGCGACGGCCCCGTCATCGACACGTCGAAAAGGTCCGGTCCGGGATACCCCCTCGGATCCTCGACCTCGAAGTCGGTCCAGTACACACCGTCGTGCCGGACGAGTCTCCCCCCATCGCCGACGATATACAGGTCATCGGCGTGGTTGGAGGCCACCGCATTGTGCCCGCCCACGTTATCCGCATACTCCCAGTCATCGACCCGCATCGAGTCGACGAAGAGTACAACGTGCTTACCGAACACCCATGCCCCCGCGACGCCGGCGCCGCGAACGCCGATAAACTCATCGTTGGGCCAGGTCATACTATCCCACGACGACCCGTCGTAGCGCGTATATAATCCCCCGCTCCCGACGACGTGTACGTCGTTGGGACCGCTCGCCCACCCGCTGGTCAGCACAGTGTCGACGGTGTGGACGATCTTCCAGTGTTTGCCGACCAGATGTGCAATCTCGCCTTCGTCGGTCACCGCGTAAACGTCTCCGTATCCCGACCCGAACACACCGTTGACCGCACCCCGCAGCGGGTTCGGCATCGATTTCCACCACCGTCCGTTGTAGCGCAGGATCTCTCCGCCGGCGCCATCCGGTTTCGCACCGACGACGAATACGTCGGACGGAGAAGACGCCCATATGTCGAGGAGGTCGGCTTCTGATCCCGTCCGCAGCAGGGCCCTGCTGTCACCTTCGATTTCGAGAACGAAGTCGTCGCCGGCGATCACGAACATATGGTCGGGCGAGAACGCGTGGACGCGGCTGAATGTGTGCGAGGTCCGGTCGAGGTAGAAAATTCCGGGCAGGCCCTGGTTTCCGTCCGGATACGGCTTGACGCCTCCGTCTCCGCATCCCGACAACAGCGGCAACAGGACTGCCAGAGCGATAAAACCGCTCGAGTATTTCATCAGCAGTCCTTCACAGAGGCAAGCGTTGTAAAATATCCGGTCATCGCCTTCAGGATGACCATTTACAGAATCAGGTCAACTATTTTATGAGCAGCATCTTCTGGACCTGTATTCGCTTACCCGCCTCCAGCCTGCAGAAATACACACCCGAACTCACCGGGATCCCTTCTTCGTCTCTTCCATCCCACTCATATTCCGCTTTCCCCGCGCCGAGCGTTCCGCGCGCGAGGGTGCGGACCCGCTCCCCCCGCACGTCGAAAACCGCCAGTTCGACGGGCCCGGCCGCCGGCAGCGTGAAGGAAATCGTCGTCGACGGATTGAACGGATTGGGTACGTTATGGAACAGCACCGGGTCTGCTTCGGGGATCGTCGTGGCGCTGGTCTCGAAGAGCGTCTGCGTTCCCGTCTCGTCATCGACATCCACACGGTAGCGGTAACTCCTGCCGGGCTGGCACGTCGCGTCGGCGAACGAGAATACCTCGTCCGTGCCGGAGATCTCGACGTCCAGGGGCGTCCATGACCTGCCGCCGGGCTCACTCTTCCGGTACGCGGAGAACTGCCCCGGATCCGCCGGAGCCGACACGCTCCAGTGCACGACGACGGCTCCCCCGCGCACGGATGTTTCGCAAGTCTCGAGAAATGTGGGGACCTGCTGGCCGTTCGCGTCCATCCGCGACCCGTAGATATCGAGTTCGCCGCTGCGCTCGTCTTCCCAGGCGAGAATTGCCCCGCCGTTTCCGTCCGATACCATCTGGATGTACTCCTGGTTCCAGAGGGCGGTACAAACGGCTTCGCCATCCGCCGTCCACTGCACGGCGCCGGCGGCGGACAACCGCTGGATGTAGACGTCCGCGAAGCCGCTGCGATTGTCCTCCCAGGCGACGATGGCGCCCCCGGCGCCATCGGAAATGATGCGGGCATAGTTCTGGGCGCCGGGTGCCGTGCACACGTCAACGCCACTGGCGGTCCACAGGGGGGCGCCGGTCGCGTCGATCCTCTGGGCGTGGATGGCGTCCCCGGATCCCTCCTCCCACGCAATGATGGCGCCGCCGGCTCCGTCACCGAGGACGGCGGGCCACAGCTGGCCGTTGGTCACGGGGCAGATCCGGACACCGTTCGAATTCCACTGCACGGTCCCGGCGCCGTCGACCCGCTGGGCATAGATATACAGTTCGCCGAGGCCGCGCTGGTCGGACCACGCGATGATGGCGCCGCCGGCGCCGTCACTGGCCAGATCCGGGCGGCGCTGCGCTTCGTCCGCGTCGCAGATCAACACGCCGCCGGAGGCCCACTGTTTGTCACCGTCCGCGTTGAGCCGCTGCGCGTAAACGTCGTGACCGGCCCTGTCGTCTTCCCACACGACAATCACCCCGCCAACGCCATCTGGAATAACCCGTGGTGTGACCTCGTAGTCTTCGTAATTGGTTACCGCCACGCCGTTATGTTTCCACTGCTCCTCGCCAGATGCGTTGAGCCGCTGCGCATACAACTCGTTCTCGACGCCACGCCGGTCCTGCCAGACAATGATCACCCCTCCGCTGCCGTCCGGCGCCATCGCGGGGTATTCGCTGTCTTCCGTCGTGTCGCAGACGACTACTCCGGAATCCACCCACATGACGTTACCGCCGGTATCGATCCGCTGTGCGTATATCGCCAACTTTGAGTCGCGCCGGTCGATCCAGCCCAGGATGGCGCCACCGGCTCCGTCGGAGACGATCTGCGGGAGTGTCTGAACGCCCGGCTCGGCGCACACGGCGATCCCGTCCGATGTCCACAGGGGCGCACCGCGTTCATCGACACGCTGGGCGTAAATATCAAAATCTCCGCTCCGGACGTCGGTCCAGGCGATGATCGCTCCCCCGGCGCCGTCCGTCGTCATCCCGGGGAGGTCCTGGTTGTTCGGCGCCGTGCAGACCGGTGAGCCGTCGGCGATCCACAAAGCGTGAAGAGACACCACGACAAGGAGAAGTGTAAACACAATGAACGTGACCACAACGAGTTGCGTACGGGTTTTCATGATTCTTCCGTCCTGTGTAATGAGCCGGTATATCGATGGTCCCAGTCCCGGCAGGAGGCGTCAGTCGTTCGAGGTGAGTGCAGGATGAGTTGGCGCACGGGCGCGTTGGGCGGCTCTCCCCTCGAGATGCCCCCTGCGGCCTTGCCTCTATTCTATACCCTAAGGGACACTTTTCAAAGAGTCGTTTTCGATATCCCGGGTCTCGGCACTCGGACGGCTTGACACATCCCACGGTCTGATTCATGCTCTGCGGTGCCGCCGGGAAATCCCGCCGGGACTCTGATCTCACAACCAGGGCACCCGCACCCGGATCTGACCCATCACCAACAGGGAGAATCGACCATGAAGTCAACACTGCAAGTACTGACGATTATCGCCGCCACCTGCCTGTTCGCGCTCGCGCCGTGGGGGTGCAGCGACAGCGATTCTCCGGCCGACGGAGGCGATCCGGACACGACGCCCCCCGGGGTGGTCAGCGTCACGGCACTGGACGCCACTCACATAGAGGTCGTCTATGACGAAAAAGTGGAAGAAACCTCGGCGGAGGACGGCGACAACTACCTCTTCATCGACGCGTCCACGGCGGCGAACTCGTCAGAAGCTCCCGCCGCAACCGGGGATACGCTCCACGTGGCGTCGGCCGTCCTGGACAACGATGGTGTCACCGTCACCACGACGTTGTGGTCTTCGATGAACGCCGCACCCTACGACTATACGATCACCGGGGTGAAAGACCTCAGCGGCAACCCGATCACGGACGGCGCATCCGGCAGCTTCACGGGGAGCGCCGCTCCGGATGAGACGCCTCCCGTTGTGGTCTCCCACGTTCCCGCCGCGGGGGCAACCGGAGTCCCGGTGGGACAGACGGTGGCTATCGAGTTTTCCGAAGCGATGGACTACAATTCCGTCGCCGGCGCGGTAACATGGACGGGGGGTGGCAGCGACGTTTCGTACGATTTCGACGCCGACGAATCACACATTTATTATCTGCAGCCGCAGGAAATCCTCCAGCGCAGCACGATGTACACGGTGACGATCGGCAACGGCGCAACGGATATCGCGGGAAACCATCTGACAGAGACTTCGTGGACCTTCCGGACGACGTCGGCCGTCGATAACACGTCGCCGACACTGGTGTCGACGACACCGGCCGACGGCGCGACCAACGTCCCCGTTTCGACCAATATCCGTCTCGAGTTCTCCGAGGCGATAAACCAATCCAGCCTCGATAACATCATCGTCACCCCCGAAATTGGTGACGGCGTCGGAACGTGGTCTTCAGACGGGAGCACGATCACATTCGATCCAGCCCTGGACCTCGAAGACGACACGCAGTACGTGTTCTTGTTTCCGCAGGGCTCGATAACCGACCTCGCCGGCAACGGGATGGACGAATCGGTCTCATTCCGGTTCACGACGGGTGCGAACTTCCCGGCCGGCCGAATTGCCGGCCAGCTCTCCGGCGACGCGGGCACCGCGGCGGCCAATCCGGCGGGTGCCATCGTGCTTATCTCGTCGGTATTCATTTTTGATTACGAGGAGGAAAGCGCGCCCCCGATCGAGGGCACGGATATCGCAGGAACAAACGGCGTGTACAACGTCACCGGACTCGCCGACGGAATGTACTGGCCGGTCGCGCTCAAGGAGACCAACGGCGACGGGCGTCTCGAGCCCGATCTGGGCGATGCCGTCGGCGCGTACGGCGTCGATTTCGACACAGGAGATACTTCGGCCGACAGCGTCGTCATCGCGGGCGGCGCGCTGGTCGGCGGTATCGACTTTCCTCTGATCGACCCGTCGGTCATCGCCGGCGAAGTCTCGTACGGAGGCTCGGCATACGCCGACACGTGGTGGCAATACGACTTCCACGTCGGCATCTTCGACGAGGATCCGTCGGGAGGGGACATCGAGCCGATCACCGGGACCGAGGGCGCCTCGCTCGGGAACGACCCGGAATACGTCGTTCATCAGTTCGACGCAAACCTCACACCGGGCACCTATTATGTGGGCTCCTATCTGGATGTGAACCGGAATAGCACATACGACCCCGCCGTCGATCCGGCCGGCTTCTACATGGATGGCGGCTCGCTCGCAACAGTTACCATCGCGAACGGGTCCGACGTCTTTGACGTGGATATCGAGATTCTCGACCCCGCGCTCTTTTCGGGCGCGCCGTCCGGATGGCACATTCCCGCGCTCGATGGGGAAAACGCGGCAAGAGCCGAACAATGGCGGCTTCTGCGCGAACACATCGACCGGCTGCTGGCAGCGAGGAGATAACACCGGGCACGAATGACCGTACGCCGCCGCATGACAGCCATCATCATCATAGCCGCCGTTCTTCTGGGCGCAGTCGCCGTGATATGGACGCTGGTCCGGCCGCCAGACTGGGTTCTGAGGAAGGTGGCTACGCAGTATCCCGGGGTCGTATTTCGCATCGATACCGATGAACGCGCGATCGCACTGACCATCGACGACGCTCCCCACCCGGACGTTACCCCGGGGCTCCTCCGGGAACTCCGCGCCAACGGGGTAAAAGCCACCTTTTTCATCATTGGATCTTACGCAGAGACGTATCCGGAGCTGGTCGATTCCATCCGTGCCGGGGGGCACGAACTGGCCAACCACCTGTTCACCGACCGCATGAGCGCGGGGCTCTCCGACGAGGAATTCGTGAACGAGCTGATGCGCACCGACGCATCGATCCAGCCCACCAGCCCACCCAGATGGTGCCGGCCGGGGAGTGCCGTCGTTACACCCCGTATCATCCGGCTCATGAACGAAAACGGTTACACCCCCGTGGTGGGGACTGCATATCCGATTGATCTCTACACCGGTGTCGACTTGACCGTCGCGCAGTTCCTCGAAAACGTCCGTCCCGGGGCGATACTGGTCCTCCACGACGGCGGCCCGTCCCGGCAGGACAACGTCGAGGTACTCGCCCGCCTGCTCCCCCGCCTGAAAGAAAAGGGCTACCGGCTGACGACACTGACCGAACTCAGCCGGCTCGGGAAGCCCGTCGCCGGACAGAACGATCGGTAGTCCGGTAAATCGCCAGCCTCGAGCCAGATACTGGACAAATCGCTCCGTTGATGTTAACAATATAGGATCTTTAATAACAATACACCCACGACAGGAGTGTGCGAAATGACAGCGAATGATACGGCGCAAAACAGGCCTCTGTGGTTATCGATCGAAGACAGGATTCTCGGCATCAATGCCGGCGACCTCTCTGCGGGCAACCTGGAAAAATCAATACAGAACGTTGCTGTCGACCTCGACGGCGCGGGTTTCAACGTCTCCACGAACGCCGGCCATATGCTCCAGCTGCGGTCGGCCTTCAACGACCGCGTCGAGGCCGGAAGACCCTTGATGGAGGATTTCAACGGCGCCGTCGGCGCGCTCGCACTCGACGACGTGATCGATCCCTACCAGGCCACCGTCACACTCATCAACAAAGTGGGAGAAGCCTGGCCCAGGCTCAAAGAGTCCGGCCGCAGGCCCGACGTCCGCCGGATCGTCGACAGCGCCCGGCTCGACCTGCTCATCGTCAGGGCCAGAGAACTGGGCGGCGAACAGGGTATCCGCTTCCTCATCGAAGAAGACGTCGCATCCGGCGTGATCATCGAGGCTCTGGGTATCGCTGATGACGAATTCGGGCGCGTCAACGCCGCGGTGGAAGCCGAACGGGCGGAACGTGTTCGCGTCGCGGGACTCATCCACGAAGTGGAGGACAAATCCGACGAAGAAAAGGTCAAGCACCTCATATCCGGCAACGTCACCGACGAGTTGATTCTGGAGCTGGGAGGATTCGACCAGGGATTGATCGGCATTGTCCGGCAATCGATGGAAGAGGAGATAAAGGAAAATCAGCGGCTCGCGGAGGAAGAAGCTGCCCGGAAAAAAGCCGAAGCTTAAGGACCTTCACTGGAAGACATCCCCTCGGACGAGCTGCTCGAGTATATCGAGTCGGTTCGCGAGATCCTCGAGTTTTCCGATAAGGAAAACGA
>CBDVDJ010000013.1:0-15142 GCA_965372695.1 uncultured bacterium | reverse complement strand
CGTGACCAGCGATCTGGTGATTTCAACCCTTCTCCGCTCTCCCCCCGACAGCTGATACCCCATGCTCTTGCGGATATTGGTGATGTCGAGTTCTTCGAGAAGCCGCTCCAGCACTTCTTTTCTTTCAGACCTGGAGTACGACATGGTCTCGATAATCGCCATCAGATTGTTCTCCACGCTCAGTCCGCGGAAAACGGATGCTTCCTGCGGAAGATAGCCGATCCCCATTCGCGCCCGTCTATACATCGGCGTATTGGTAATCTCGTCATCTCCCAGGTGAATGCGCCCTTCGTTCGGGCGAATCATGCCTACGATCATATAAAAAGTCGTCGTCTTACCGGCGCCGTTGGGGCCGAGCAGCCCCACGACCTCGCCGGAATCGACGTTGATGCTGACGTTGTCGACGACGCACCGTTTGCCGTACATCTTGACGACGGAATCCGTCGCCAGCGTGGTTGCTTCCTTCACCAGCTTGCTGTTCGTCGGGGCCAGCTCAGCCATTGGCGCGCTCCCCCCCGGGGGACTCGTCGTCGACGATGATTACTTCGACGTCTCTCAGTATCTCCACGGAATTGAGCTTGTGGTCGCACCTCAAACCGATTCCGGTCGTAACGTTGCGGCCGCGGGTGATCTTGACGCGGCTGTCGCTCACTATCCGGTCCTCCACGTTGACGTACCGCAGGCTGTCCGTTTCCAGCACGTCCCCATCCACCGACACGACGACCACGTTGCCGTAGGCGAGCAGGTCGCGCGACGCTTCGAAGTACTCCCCCTTGTCGGACGTCAGTGTCGTCTGCAGGTTGCCGAATTCGTCGTAAAAATCGATTCTCGGTTTATCCATGAGAAAGACTTTTCTCGAATTGAATTTGAACGCCTCGGGCGCCGTGAGTGTCCACGCGACCCGGCCGCTGTCCGTCTCGGCCGTCGTGAAGTCGACAACAACTTCGTCCGGCACCTTTGAGTTGTCTATTGCCCCCTGTTCGGGCGTGTCCTCGCTACATCCCGCGGCCAGCAACACCGATACCGCCAGCACAAGGAGCACTCTAGGCATTTGCCGCAACCCTGTCATGATTTCCCTGGCTTCCTTCCGGTTCCCTCCAGCGGTTGTGAAACCACACCCACTGCTTGGGGTCGATGCGGATGAGCTGCTCCACGGCAAGCGAGCATTCGGCCGTGAGGCGTTCGACGACGGCTTCCTTGTCGGATATGTCGGCCGGCTCCGGTGGAAGGATCGCCGGAAGCACCCGGATCGTGTGCTTCCCGTCCCTGCCGAGAAAATCGGCCATCGGTACGATCGGCGAGCCCAGAAGACAAGCGAGTTTGGCGACTCCGGTCGGCGTGAAAGCCGGCTTCCCGAAAAAAGGCACCCAGGTACCGCCCACACTCGTGTGTTGATCGATGAGTACTCCGAGTATCTCGCCTCTCTTCAATGACCTGATCATCTGCCTCGGGCTCGCATCCCTGTCGACGGTGGTCACCCCGAACGACTTCCTGATTCTGACGAGCTCCTGGTTCAATTGTTCGACCTTCATCTTGCGCCCCACCACCGTGACCGCGTGGCCGAGACTGGCGAAGTAGGCGGGCATGAGTTCCCAGCACCCGATGTGACCGGTGATCACAATCACGCCTCTGCCGAGCGCCGCCGCCTTCTGGTAACACTCCATCCCCTGGACCCCGTCGACGAGCGAGTCGAGCCTGCGGGGAGACACATTCTTCAAGTTCAGAAAATCAAACGCGTTACGCCCGAGGGTCTTGAACATGGCCGCCGCCATGGCGTCGCGCACCATCGGCGGCGACTCGGGAAATGCGATCGCGAGGTTAGCCACGGCGCGCCGCCGGTCCGTCTTGAATATTCGCCCGGCGAGGCCTCCGAGGGCGGAAAACAGCCGGTGCCCGACGCGTCTGGGAAAAATCCTGGCCGTCGCTGCTATGGTTGTAATCAGCCAGTACTCGCATTTTCTTTTGAAAAACTTTCGTTCCGCCACGAGTCGATCACCGGATTGTGCTCAATTTTTTTACTATCGGCGTGGCCGAAAAACGACTAAACTTATTTACTACTAATTAGTTAGCACATGGCCACGCTCAAGTCAAGCAATTATAATGCCAAATAGGAAACGCTGGGAAAGACGACTCCTTCAACGCACTGTCAGCAGCAATTTCGGAGGCACAACCAAATCTTTGCACCCGGGGGGCGATATTACTCAGCGGTGAGACCGGCTTTGAGGATATCGTGGAGGTGGAGCAGACCGCGGGGGCATCCGTGGTCATCGACAATGAAGTACATCAGCAGCGGACCCGGACGGTTCAGCTCCATCATGGCGAGCGCGTCCGCGGCCAGCATGTCCGCGTCGCAAGTTTTCGGGTCCCGGGTCATCAGTTCCTTGACGGGTTGTTTCAGCGCGTCTATCTGCCGCGCCAGGATACGCTTCAGATCGCCGTCCGTGACGATACCCACCAGGACGCCGTCGTCGTCCGTCACCCCCGTGCACCCGATGCTCTTGTCCATGATCTCGGACAATGCTTCGCTGAGCATCGTCCCCTGGTGGACCAGCGGCACATCGTCGCCTTTGCGCATCAACTCGGCAACGGTAAGCGTGAGCCGTTTGCCCAGTATGCCGCTCGGGTGAACACGAGCGAAGTCCTCGGCGGTAAAGCCGTTTCGCTCGACCAGCGCGCTTGCGATCGCGTGCCCCATCACCAGAGCAACCGTCGTACTCGTCGTCGGCGCCAGTCCGAGCTTGCCCGCTTCCCGGTCGACCTGGATATCGAGGACGACATCGGCGTTCTTCGCGAGAAACGACTTTTCTGATCCTGTCATGGCGATGATTTTCACGCCCAGCTTGCGCAGTGGCGGGATGAACGGCCGCAGTTCGTCACTCATTCCGCTTTTGGATATGATCATGACCACGTCGCCGGGATTGACGAGGCCCAGGTCGCCGTGCGCCGCCTCTACAGGGTGCAGGTAGAAGCTCGGTGTGCCCATACTCGTCAGCGTGCCCGCCAGTTTCTTGGCGATCAGGCCCGACTTGCCCACCCCGGACACGATCAGGCGCCCTCTCCGACCGGCGATCACGTCGACGGCGCTGACGAAGGAAGCGTCCAACCGGTCGCGGACCGCCTCCAGCCCGCCGACTTCGTCGTCGAATACCTCGCGAGCGAGACGCAGGATTTCACTGTTCGGGTTGTCTGCGGATTCGTTTCGCGTCACTGGCTTTTCCGTCGTTGATTCCGGTTTCACGGTTTGATCGGCCTTTCCCGGGGACACTGTCACGTTGGTATACCGGTCAATCTACTCAATGTCGAACTGCCGCGCCAGTTCGAATACCCGCGCTACCTGTGCGACCAGCTCGGCGAAGCGGTCGAACGGCAGCATCGACGCTCCGTCGCTCAACGCCTCTTCCGGCCGCGGGTGGGTCTCGATGAACAACCCGTCGACGGGAACGGCGGCCGCCGCCCGTGCCATCATGCCGGCCAGTTCGGGCTCACCACCCGACACGTCTCCGAGTCCGGCGGGGCGCTGCAGGCTGTGGGTAACATCGTAAATAACTGGACACCCGGTGGCTCTCATCCGCGGGAAACCGCGAAAATCCACTACCAGGTTGTGATAGCCAAAAGTCGTGCCCCGTTCGGTGAGCAGCGGCGTCGGGCCGCCCGCGGCCAGGATCTTTCCCGCGACGTTGTTCATGTCTTCCGGCGCCATGAACTGGCCCTTTTTGACGTTGATCGCGTAACCGCGTTCGGCGGCGGATCGCGCGACCGATTCGAGAAGGCTTGTCTGGCGGCAGAGGAACGCCGGTATCTGGACGATGTCCAGCACCTCCCCGGCCGACACCACTTCTTCCACGCTGTGGACGTCGGAGATCACGGGCAGGCCGGTCTCGGACCTTACCTTTTCGAGGATACGGAGTCCCTCTTCGAGACCGGTTCCGCGGTAGCTCCCCGTCGCGCTCCGGTTGTCCTTTGTGTAGCTGGCTTTGAAAACGAGTTGAAAGTTCTTTGCGGCGGGCGTCGCGGCAATCGCCTCGGCGATCGACATGACGATCGCTTCTGATTCGATGACGCACGGCCCCGCGATCAACATTGGAGCCGCGCCGCCGCCGAATTTGAATTTGCCGCAGGTAACCGGTTGATTCATCTTGTATCCCGAGGGCCGTCAGGCACTCAACTGCTCGTTGGACGAGTTGAGGTTGGCCTGTTCCCTGGCCGCCTTTACCAGGTTGAAGAACAGCTGATGCGGACGATTGGGCCGGCTCTTCAACTCGGGGTGAAACTGGACGGCGATGAAGTACGGGTGATTGCGAAGCTCGATCATTTCGACGAGATGACCGTCGGGTGAAGTGCCGGAAAACACGAGGCCGTGACGCTCGAAGGTCTCGCGGTAGGCGTTGTTGACTTCCCACCGGTGACGGTGCCGTTCGCTGATGTCGGCTTCTCCGTAGCATTTTTCCGCCAGCGTCCCGGTCTTGATCCGGCAGGGATATGCCCCCAGCCGCATCGTGCCCCCCTTTTTCTTGATCGATCGCTGATCTTCCATGAGATCGATCACGGGATTTCTGGTGTTGGGATTGAACTCGGAACTGTCGGCGTCTTCGATTTCGCATACGTTGCGGGCGAATTCGATGACGGCGCACTGCAGACCGAGGCAGATACCGAGAAACGGGATCTTGTTTTCCCGGGCGTAACGCACCGCTTCCAGTTTGCCGGCGATGCCGCGTTCTCCGAATCCACCGGGCACCAGTATCCCGCTGACGTCTGAGAATACTTCTTCGGCGCCGATCTTCTCCACGTCTTCCGCGTCGATCCATTTAATGTCGACATGGACATCGTTGTATACACCCGCGTGTGTGAAAGCTTCGCGGATCGACTTGTATGCGTCCACGATCTGAATATACTTGCCGACCACGGCGATCCTGACCTCTTCGTCCGCCTCCCGCATGCGCCGCAACATTGCTTCCCACTCGGTCAAGTCCGGTTCGGGGACATCGAATTTCATCAACTTGACGATAATGTCGTCGATTCCCTCTTTGTGGAAGTGAATCGGGACGTGATAAATCGACGCCGCGTCACGGGCTTCGATCACCGACTCTTCGCGCACGTTGCAGAACAGCGCGATCTTTTCCTTGATTTCGTGCCCCAGCGGAACTTCCGTGCGACAGAGCAGAATGTCGGGCTGTATCCCGATTTCCTGCAGTCCCTTGACGCTGTGCTGAGTCGGCTTGCTCTTGAGCTCCTTCGCAGCCTTTATATACGGGATCAGGGTCAGGTGGACGAAGAGACAGTTCTCCTGCCCCAGTTCCAGCCTCAACTGCCGGCAGGCTTCCAGAAACGGGAGGCTCTCTATATCGCCCGTCGTGCCGCCGATTTCGGTGATCACGACGTCGGCGTCACCACCCTGGCCGGCCGCTTTGACCCGGTCCTTGATCTCGTTGGTAATGTGCGGGACCACCTGGACGGTCTTGCCCAGATAACCGCCGGCGCGTTCGCGCTGGATGACGGCCTGGTACACCTTGCCGGTGGTGACACTCTGATGTTGCGACAGGTTCCGGTCGGTGAATCGTTCGTAGTGCCCGATGTCGAGGTCTGTCTCGCCGCCATCGTCGGTGACGAATACTTCCCCGTGTTGAAACGGACTCATCGTTCCCGGGTCGACATTGATATATGGATCGAACTTCTGAAGTAATACTCGCAGGCCGCGTTGTTTCAGGAGCAACCCGATCGAAGACGCCGCGATACCTTTGCCCAGCGATGAAACAACGCCACCCGTTACGAAAATATACTTCATTATGTCCGCCCTTGAAGGTTGAGGAAGTGTGTTATGCCGTTGATCCTGGCGTTGTTTTATGCCCCGCTCGTCGGGTTATCCGGCTGTGGATCGAGGTCAGTGTAGGTTCTGCCCAGTTCCTTTTCAACTTTTTTTACGTCGCCGGGGACATCCACTCCTACGGTTGGCTGCCCCGTCTCTATAACTCGTATGGTCATCCCGTTTTCCAGCGCGCGCAACTGCTCCAGACGCTCGGCGCGTTCGAGAGGCGTGGGCTCCAATGAAGTGAACCGGAACAGGGATTCTCTCCGGTACGCGTAAATCCCCACGTGACGGCGGGCGCGGAACCCACCCGGCACCAGGGCGCCGCTGGGCACCGGCGAGCGCGAGAAATACAACGCGCGCCCCTCCCTGTCGGTCACTACCTTGACGATGTTCGGATCCTGGTATTCCTCATCGGAAGCGACGGGGTGACACGCCGTCGCGATGTCGGTTGAAGGATCCGACGAGAGCAGCTCCACCAGATCTTCCACGGTGACGGGATCGAATATCGGTTCATCACCCTGGAGATTCACGACGATCGCGTGTTCGCCGGACCGCGCGACCTCCGCCACGCGGTCGGTACCAGTGCGGTGCGATTTGTCCGTCATGACGACGTTTCCGCCAAAAGATTCGACCGCTTCCGCGATACGCCTGTCATCGGTGGCGACGATCACGGCGTCGGCCCCGCGGATTTCCAGGGCCCGCCGGTAGACCCATTCGACGAGGGGCCGGCCGGCAATCTCCGCGAGGGGCTTGCCGGGAAACCGCGTAGAGCCATACCTCGCCGGCAACACCACAATAAAAGACTCACGGCCCATCGGAATTTCCTCCTCTGGACCGTGAGTCGAATGATCGTTGGATGTTGGGGATACTGAGGCACGGGGTCCCGGAGTTCCGGAACCTGCTGGTCTTACGTGGCCTCGACCACGCTGACGCGCTTCTTATTCCTGCCAAAGTCCTCAAATTTGACGATTCCGCTGATTTTGGCGAACAGAGTGTCGTCCTTGCCCTTGCCGACGTTGGTGCCGGGGTGGATCTTCGTGCCGCGCTGGCGCACGAGGATCGAACCCGCGCTCACCGTCTGGCCGGAGTAACGCTTCACACCGAGGCGCTGCCCGTGGCTGTCACGTCCGTTCTTGGAACTGCCTACACCTTTTTTGTGAGCCATATCGAACCTTCACTTGACCCGGCGGTCAACCGGCGAAACCCGTGAGCCTGAGCTCGGTGAATTGCTGCCGATGACCATTCTTGCGCCGGTATTTTTTACGTCTCTTTTTCTTGAAAACAATGATTTTCTTATCCTTGCCGTGGCGGATGACTTCGGCCCGGACCGTCTTGCCCTCAACGAAGGGGCTGCCGATCTCGACGGAATTGTCGTCTGACCACAGCATCACCCTGTCCAGAGTGATCTCGCCACCGACCTCCGTCGCCATACGGGGCACGCGAAGAACCGCGTCCGGGGTCGCTTTGAACTGGCGCCCGCCGATATCTACGATCGCATACACTGTAACTCTCCTGCTGCTAACTGGTTACGGGTCCAACACCGGCCGGACCCCCGCGCAAAATAACCTCAAATTAATATTACATTTACGGCGCTCTGTCAAGCTAGTTCTTGAACGAGGTCCCTGAACGAGGAAAGCGAGACCACCTTGAAATCCTCGCGGTGGAGCCGCGGATCGTCCTGGATCTCGATCTTCATCTTGTAATGGCGCGAGAGGGCGTCGAATACCTCGGCACGCTCCTCTTCGAGAAAAATCGCCAGGGACGAGTTGACCCTGAGCTGAATCTTTTTCTCACGACTCTTGGCCCCGACCCGGCGAATCCAGCGCTCGATCTTCGTCGCCAGGGATTCGAACGACAGGACCTTGCCGATCCCGTTGCAGTAGGGACATTCTTCGCTGAAAAAGTGCAGCAAGCTGGGACGGACGCGCTTGCGGCTCACTTCGACCAGTCCCAGGTCGCTCACGGCAAAAGCCTTGGACCGCGACCGGTCCTTGCGGAGGTAATGCCGCAATTCCGACAGAAGCTTTTTCTTGTTCCCTTCGCTCTCCATGTCGATGAAGTCGATGACGATGATTCCGCCGATGTCCCGGAGCCGCAACTGCCTCGGGACCTCCCTGGCGGCGAGCATGTTGGTCTCGAAAATCGTTTCCTCCTGGTCCTTCTTTCCCACGAATCGCCCTGTGTTGACGTCGACCGCCACCAGCGCTTCGGTATGATCGAAAATCAGGTAGCCGCCCTTATTGAGCCACACTTTGCGGTCGAGCGACTTTTCGATTTCGGCCTCTATGTTGTAGCGGTCGAACATCGCCGTCTTGTCCTTGTAGTGCTTGACCCTCGATGTGCTCTGCGGGCTGAACGTGCGCAGATAGCGCATGAGTTTGCGGTATTCTTTGTCGCTGTCCAGCAGGATCCGGTCGACGTCGTCGGAGAGGATGTCCCGCACCATGCCAACCAGTAAACCAACTTCCTCGTGGATCACCGCCGGCGCCGTCGATTTTTCAGACCGTTTCTTGACGTCCTGCCACAGCCGGTGCAGATAGCTGATGTCGGCCGCAATCTGGCGATCCTCGACGTTCTCGCAGGCCGTCCGCGCAATGATAGCGCAGTTGGCCGGCTTCTTCTGGCTGATCAGGGCCTTGAGCCGCGAGCGTTCCTGCCGCGATTCGATACGCCGCGAAACACCGAGATAATCCATGTTCGGCATATAAACAACGTAGCGGCCGGGCAGAGATATCTGCGTCGACAACCTCGGCCCCTTGGTGCCGATGGCTTCCTTGGTCACTTGCACGAGGATTTCCTGTCCCTTGTGCAGCATCTTTTCGATCGACAGCTGACCGTTCTGCTGTCGCGAATCCCTCGTGCGTCCGCGTCCCCCCCCGGAATTCCGGGGACTGCGGCCGCTCCTGCCACCTCGTCCACGTCCTCCGCGCGAACTGCGGCGGCGGGAGGGAGGCGAATCGCCCTTGTCGTTGTCGTTGTCGTTGTCGTCATCGATATCGACGCCGCCCTCCATCTGCGCCAGCGCTTCCCTCGAAGCGTGCAGATCGCTGGCGTGCAGGAAACCCGCCTTCTCAAAGCCGATATCGACGAACGCCGCCTGGATCCCGGGGAGTATCGCGTTGACCCTCCCGAGGTAGATGTCTCCGACGAGGCGCCTCGTCTGCTCCCGCTCGACCATGAACTCGACCAGCTCACCATCTTCCACGATAGCGATCCGGATTTCGAGCGATGACGAATTAATCAATACTTCTTTCATTGTGTTCCTTGTAGTACAGCCTGGTCCAACGGTGACAGATACTCCCCGCTCCTCATCACGAACTGGGCGCTCCTGGCGACTCTCACGGGAGTCGCCAGTTCGCCGGTGCCACCGTACTTTGCCGCTAACTCGAGCGGCACAACGACTCGACCGGAATGCATGGTGCTGGTGTACTCGATACTGAGGTCGTCGCCGTCGATCTCTGCCGACACATCGATAACCCTGGGAACGTCTCCCGCCGTATCGTCCGATCCGTCGAACCGGGCCTTGACTTGTTCATTGATCCGTGCCAGCGCCGTCGCGCCGGATTCCACCCCTGCTTCCAGATCCTCCCGTCGAACACGGACATGGTAGCTGGCCGCACAAATATCGTTGGCCAGTTTGGGGACGCCGTCGGCAACACCGGAGCACGCCAGTACGTGCAGCCCTTCCGGCAGAAACGCGTTACAGCGTTGTGCCAGCGATGCCACGGGTTCTTCGAGGTGGACGTCCATGTATTCGTCGAAACCGTCCCAGCCCGTCTTGAGCGGCGGGCCGAACGACATCCGCATGTGCGGGTGGTACCCCTGGCTGTACGCCACGGGAATACCTGCAGCCGCAATGCTGCGCTGTACGATCCGGACAACGTCCCGGTGGGACGTGAAACGGACCGAACCGCGTTTCTCGAATTTCATCCTGTATCTCACGGAAATGCCACCACGAGAACGACCGTGCGCCATCGGCGTACGTCGCCCAGGTTTTACCGCGCAAAAAAGACGGCGGCGGAATTCGCCGCTACCGGCGCACTCTTCAGGTGCGGATGACCGGGTCTCTTTCGAGCGCCGATTTATCGAGGTCAGGAGAAAGGGGAACCGGATATTCGCCGCTGAAGCACGCATAGCAGAAATTCTCGGGATCGTCGACACACGACCTCAAGTCCTCCAGAGTGAGGTACTCGAGGCTGTCGACGCCAAGATACTCCGAGATTTCCTCGACCGACTTGGACGAGGCGATCAACTCCGCCGGCGACGGCATATCGATCCCGTAGTAACAGGGAAACTTGATGGGGGGTGACGCGATACGAAGGTGTACCTCCGTAGCGCCTGCGTTTCTGAGCATCACAACGAGTTTTCGCATGGTCGAACCGCGTACGATCGAGTCGTCCACCACCGCTACCCTCTTCCCTTTCAACACGCCTGCGACGGTGTTGAATTTCAACCGGACCGTTCCCTCTCTCAAGGTCTGGCTCGGTTGTATAAACGTACGACCCACGTAGTGGTTCCTTATCAGCCCCAGTTCGAACGGAATTTTCGACTCCTGGGAAAAACCCAGACTGGATGTATTGCTGGAATCCGGCACCGATATCACGATATCGGCCTCGACCGGATGGTTGGTCGCGAGAACGTGTCCGAGCCTTCGCCGGATCTTGTCGACTTTCTCGCCGAATACCCTGCTGTCCGGGCGTGAAAAGTAAATAAACTCAAAAATACACTTTGCCTGCTTTGTCTCGTCGAAGGCCTGCATGGACCGTACTCCCTGATCGTCCACGACGACGATTTCCCCGGGGTTGAGGTCTCTCACATACTCGGCGCCGACGATGTCCAACGCGCAGGACTCACTCGTTATAATGATGCTGTCACCTTGCTGCCCCATGCACAACGGCCGCAACGACTGCGGATCCCTGACGGCGATTAACTCTTTGTTCGTCATCATGAGAAGCGAAAACGCGCCGCGCAACTGGTTGACCGCTTCGACGATCATTTTTTCCAGCGTCGGCTGCTGACTGCGGGCGATGAGATGCATGATGACTTCGCTGTCCATGGTCGTAGTGAATATCGACCCGGATTTCTCCATGTCAGCCCGAAGCTCGCGCGCGTTTACAAGGTTGCCGTTGTGCGCCATCGCCAGCTTGCCGACCTTGCAATCTACCAGCAGCGGCTGAACGTTGGCGACTCTGGGTTGGCCGGTGGTGGAATACCGGTTGTGACCGATCGCGATGTGCCCCTCGAGCTTCTGCAGGTTTTCCCCATCGAAAACCTGGGAAATCAGTCCCATTCCCTTGTGCTCGAAAGTGTGCTTGCCGTCGGTCGATACGATTCCAGCACTCTCCTGACCGCGGTGCTGGAGGGCGTAAATACCCAGAAATGTATTTTCGGCCGCATGAACGTGGTTGTAGATACCGAACAGGCCGCATTCTTCGTGTAGTGAGTCTGTCATCCGATACCTGTCAAACTTCCTTTACGGAAACGAACTCGGCGCTCTGGTAATTGGGATTCATCAACAACCCCGTGTCGCGCCGCGTAGTGACCACGATCTCCCTGGCCAGCGCGTCCGCCTCCTTCTGGGTCTCGACGCGCAAAGCCAGCCACCAGAGCGTCGCCCGGTTCACGCAGGATACAGTGATCCCGCCCAGACCGCCCTGGAGTTTTACAGCGACGGATTCTCTCGCCGAAGGATCTTCATCCTCCACCATCACTTCTGCGAGGAACCCCTTGAACTTATTAAAGATAACCCGTTCTGGCAAAGATTTTCCATCGAAATCTATAACTTCCTGATTTCGTAATAACTTAGAAATTTCGCCAACCCATCGATTCCGGACCTCATCCCTCGGAACACCTTCCAGATGGCTGGAGCCGTCCCAGGCGAAGTCCAGCGAATACGCGTGTTTGTTGCGGTTGTAAAACGTGCTCTGCCGGTCGAGCGCCGCTTTGAGAGAGGCGACCGTCAATTCCGGGTCCGCCCCCCCGCAATCCAGCAGGAACCTGAAATAGTCGAACCGCTTGAGTCCGGCCAGCGTTTCGCCGAATCCCATCTTGCCCACCAGGGTCAACCGGGCGGTGTTGGCAAAAAGGTCGGTACCCTTGAGCCAGACCAGTAGTTGTGCGTCGATCTTCATCGGTCAACTCCCTGCCCGTCGGGGCGTGTCACAGGGCCTTCTTCAGAGAGGCAAAAAACCCGGCACCCGGCCCCGGTGCATACAGGCGGCCCGCATCGAGCCCGTCACGGCCGCTGCCCCACGTTCCGCCCACGTGTCGCGGGACCTGGTGGTACCAGGCGGCCCGCTCCGGATGCGGCATGACGGCAAGAACATTACCGGTCGAATTGGTCAATCCGGCGATTGCAAACATCGAGCCGTTAGGATTGTGCGGAAAGCCGTCCGCCCGGGCACCCTCGGGTGTTGCGTAGTACAGAGCCACGCCGTCGCCGTCCGCCAGGCGCCCCCGCACGTCGGGAGACGCCGTAATGAAGCGGCCCTCGGCGTGCGCCAGGGGGAGCGGCAGCGGATCGCCGGCTTTGAGAAACTCGGTAAACACGCTCCGCGCCGGACCTTTCTCCACGTGGACCCACGTACAATAGTAGCCGCTCCGGCCGGTCATCCGGTTGGGGGCCAGCGCCATTTCCACGCCGCCCTTTTCGAACGCCGGGACGGCGCCGGATTCGACGAGAATCTGGGCCCCGTTGCAGATGCCGAGCACCGGCACTCCTCGTTCGACGGCGGCCATCAAGGCATCCATCACCGGGTCTTTGGCGGCCACCACGCCGGCGCGGATCCGGTCCTGGTAGGAAAATCCCCCCGGAATCACGATGGCCCCCGCGTTCGCTATCGCCGTGCCGGCCGCGTTCCATCGCCGTATTTCACCGGGAATGCCGGCCGCCTCCAGCGCGCGCAAGGTTTCATACTCGCAATTCACGCCGGGAAACTGTATGACGAGGGCTTTTGCCATTCCTCCCGGAATCCTTTCTCAGCCGAGCAACCCGGCTACTTTTCCTTCGACGGCGGATTTCAGTTCGCCTGCCGCCACTTCGATTCTGCCATCGCCGGTCCCGACCGAGAGTGCGCCGCCATCTCTCGTCTCGCCAATCGAGTGGTGCGGCACCCCGGCCGCGTCGAGTGTGGCACAAAAGGCGTCCCGGCGGCCGGCGTCCACCTCGATGAGGATGCCGCCGAACTCCGAGAACAGCTGGTGCTCGAGTGGCTTCGACGAGTCGAGCGCCTCGGTGAAATCCAGTTCACACCCCACGAGGTACGGCCGGCTGGCCAGCACCATCTCCGCGGCACTCACCAGCACCCCGCCGTGCGAAACGTCGTGGGCGGCGAGGATGTCGCCGTTTTCGATACCCCCGAGAATCGCCTTCAGTATGGCGTTCTCTGCGTCGTAATCGGGACGCGGCGTATTGTGGGGGTCGGGACTTCCGTAGTGGCGTTCGTATTCGGAGCCACCGAGCCGATCGTGAAACCTGCCGAGGTAGGCGACGGTCGATCCTGCCTTCTTGAAGGCCATGTTCCGTGCCCGTGCCGCGTCGTCGATGCGCCCTGTGCACGACACGATCGGGGTGGGCGCGATGGGATCACCGGTTTCGCTCTGGTTGTAGAAAGACACGTTGCCGGAGACGACCGGCACACCGTCGCCGGATTCTGCGTCGAGCTGCAACGCCCGGCACGCGTCGCCGATTCCGCGCACGCCTTCGGAGAACTCGTGAAACACGCCCGGGTCCTCGGGATCGCCGTAGTTGAGGCAGTCGGTGATCGCCAGCGGCACCGCACCGACGCACACACAGTTGCGCACGGCCTCTACCACCGACCAGACGCCGCCGAGGTACGGGTCGGCCGTGGCGAGACGGGACGAACCACCGATCGCGGCCGCCAGCCCGGGCTTTTCACCCGGCATGAACACGGCCACGGCCGCGTCGGCCTCGCCGGGCCGGATCACCGCCCGGCCCTGGACCTCGGAATCATAATGCTGAAAAATCGCCGACTTGTCACAGATGTTGTAGGAAGTGAGCAGCTCGAGGAGCGCCTCCCGAATTCCTTCCGCGCCGGCGGCGTGGGATCGCCCGCGCGACGGCAGCGCCCGTTTTCGTTCCCGCGCTTCCCGCTCGTAGAGGATGCCCGTCGTGATCGCCTCGACGTCCGAGTCGCTCACCAGGCGGCCTTTGTGCGTAATTTTGAAACGTTTCTCAATCGTCACTTCGCCGATACGGTAAGCGCCGGCGCCGGTGTAGAGGTTGGGCATTTCGAAGTGCTCGTTGAATATCGCCGAGACCTCGCCGGCCAGCCGTTCGGGCACGGCCAACAGAAACCGTTCCTGCGTCTCCGAGCACGAGATCACCTCGGGCAGCATGTCGTCGAATGCGGTGTTGACCTTGTCGAGGTCGATCGAGGCGCCGAGACCGGCGGCCTCCGCCATCTCCGAGGCGGCGCAGCTGATCCCTCCCGCGCCGAGGTCCTTGAACCCGATGGCAACGCCGCCTTCCCGCGCCCACGCGAGCATTTCCCGGATGGCTTCCGCCAGCACCCGCTTCAGGAACGGATCGGGCACCTGGACGGCTCCCTGGCGTTCGACGGCTTCCTCCTCGCTGAGACGTTCCGACGCGAACGCGGCGCCACCAAACCCGGAGGCGTCTGTGGGTTTGCCGATGAGAATCAGCGCGTAGGGCTCGTTGGCCGCCTCGGCGGGGACGCGGCTGCGAATGATCCCGTCCTCGTCGATGATCCCTATGGCCACGACGTTAACAAGGCAGTTGTCGTCGTAAGAGGCGTCGAAAAACGTGTCCCCGCCATAATTGGGCACGCCGAGCGCGTTTCCGTACTGGGCGATGCCGTCGACCACGCCCCACGCGATATCGCGGACGCGGGCCGCGTTGGGGCCGTCGGGGTCGCCGAAACGCAGCGGATCCATCACGCCGATCACGTCGGCGCCCATGCAGTAGACGTCGCGGACGATGCCGCCGATGCCGGTCGCCGCCCCCTCGACGGGCAGAACCTGCGAGGGGTGGTTGTGGCTCTCGTGCGCGATCACGACGCAACGGCTCTTGCCGCCCAGTTCGGCGAACCGGAAGATACCGGCGTCTTCACCCGGCCCCAGCACCACGTGGGGCGCCTTTGTGGGCAGGAACTTGCCCAGCACGGACCGCGAGCTCTTGTACGAACAGTGTTCGCTCCACATCGTGTTGAAAATATGGAGTTCGACCATCGTCGGCTGCCGCCCGAGCAGCTGGCAGACGCGCTTGAATTCGTCGGTGGTCAGACTGATGCCGTTGGATTTGAGGAGCCGCTGGAGCGCGGACTCGTCCGAAGGATCACAGGTTACGAGGTCTTC
>CBDVDJ010000012.1:0-15270 GCA_965372695.1 uncultured bacterium | reverse complement strand
GGCCAGAGGAGAGGGACAAGGGCCACAACGGCGAAGACCGCCCCCGCGACACCGATGATCGCGACCTGTTGCCATCGTCCCGCGGCGAGCTTCACAGTCCGGACCACCTCCGCAGCCAGGGCTGGATCTCCTCCATTCGCCTCGCTACGTCGCGGTAGTCGACCTGCATGGATCTAAGCTCCCCGACGGTGCGAATGTGCGCGGGGTGAGGAACATCGGACCGGAGCGGCATATGGGCTGCTGATTCGGCCAGCTGTGCCTCGGCCCCGGCGGAGAGCAGGTAGTCGATTAACCGCCGGGCGGGCTCCGGGTTCGGGCCGCCGCGGAGACACACTACGACCGTCGGCATCACGAGTGTGCCCATCCCGTTCTGATCCGGGTACACCACCTCGACCGGTGCTCCGGATTGCATGGCGACGAAGGCGTCGTCGGTATCCGTCAACCCGAACGTCACCTCTCCGGCGACGACCAGGCGCTTCACTTCGCCGTTCGAGCTGGCGATGCGGACCTGGTTTTCCTTCAGCGCGGCGACGAACGCCTTTGCCTCGTCCTCGCCCCAGACGCTGAACCACGCCGCCACGTGCATAGTGGTGGTTCCGAAGACGGGGTTGGCGATGGCCGCCTGCCCCCGCCACTGCGGGTCGACAAGATCCCTCACCGAACGCGGCACAGGCCGATCCCCCAGCCTCTCCCGATTGACGAGCAGCACCCGCGCACGAGCGGCAAAGCCGGTCCAGGACCCGTCGGGCGCCTTGAAGCCCTGTGGAATCTCCTGCGCCCGCGGCGACAGGTAAGGCTCGACGAGGCCGCGGTCGATCAACAGGAAGGGCCGGACCGGATCACCCGACCAGAAAACGTCGGCTTGAGGATTCTCCGCTTCCGCGATCAACCGATTGAGCACGCCGGTGCTCTTGGTCTCCTCGGTGTCGTAGACAGTGCGTACCCGAACACCGGTCTCGTCCTCAAAGCGCCGCAGCACGGGCTCGGAAAAGATCTGATCGACCGACGTATAGACAACGACGACCGGCCCGTCCGAATCCTGCTTCTGCAGATACAGGAAAACCAGTGCCGCCACGCCGATGGCAACTCCCAGTGCGATCTTCATCCGGGATCGGGCGGAGTCAGTCATGGGGCATCATCCGGGCCCCTGACCTCGAAATCGTCAAAGGCCGTGACCGCGTCCGCCTTGGTCCACACACCCACTCCTCCACCGGCGGAAAACGTGTCGTCCCGGACCATTTCAAGCGCCTCGTTGTCAAAATAACACCTGATCTCGTCCCCCGTGTGTGTGACGCGGATGGTGTGCCACGTCGACGGGTCGGCTTTGACCCTGGCGCTTTCAAGCGTCTTGCGACTGCCATCTTTAACCGAGTAGACGCGGAAGTTGTCCTCCAGAGGATTCCAGCGCGCGATGTAGTAGTTGTCCCTGTCGTGAACCCGCCAGATGATGCCGCCGCCCTGGTCTTCGAGGCCGGTCCCGGACTTCACCTTCACCTCGATCACGCCGTCGGTGAACTTCACACCGTCCGTCCAGCACAGGTTAAACGTGCCGCCCCAGCCCTCCTTCGTATCCGTGAGGGCGAGTACGCTGGGACCGGAAGGGGCGCTCGTGTCTGCCTTGACGATCCAGGTCGCCAACGGGCCCCGCTGGTTGGTGCCCTCGACCCTCCAGCCTTCGGGCAGCTCTCCCGCGTCCGTGTCATCGAAGGTCCAGGTCGACGCGACACCTTTGTCCTCCCCGCTTTCCGTGCCTGCGTCACTCTGCCTGTCGGGGTTGTCGGCTCCGGCGCCAGCGGCATAGACGAAAAGAACCACAATGAATGTAACGACAGACCCGACGGTTTTCATCTCAACCTCCTCTTGTTCATCTCGAAAACACAAATCTCTTCGCTTTTCGTCCCCGCCGCGCTCCTACTGGTACTTCCTGGTCAGGGCCAGGAATCGTGGATCGTCGCGAAATGGATCGATCCAGTGTTTGAACTTGAGGGTGTTCACGGTTACGTAGGTCTCCAGGGACAACACCGCTTCGAGCTCGTCAATCGCCTCTTCGTATCGACCGCAGTTCGCATAAATCCTGGCCAGGGCCATGAGCCTGGGAGGAATACAGGAAACACATTCGTCAATCGACATCAGTTCCTTTTCCCTCAACCCCAACCCGATAGCCTGATCGCAATCGCCCAGGAACGAAAATAACAACCCATACCATTCCAGGAACGTGGTGTCAGAGCCATCGTAAGTCTCGACGATTCCTCTCGTTTCATTCTCATAATTTTCGAGAATATCAAGATGTTGCATAAACCAGAATGGTAGATCTCCGAAGAAATGGCTTTTCGACTTGTCCGCTCGCCGCATCCGGACGTAGTGCGCGATCACGGAATCCGTTTGTAGTTCGGGTATATATCTCGTCACCGACGAGTTCTTGATGATGAATAACATCGTGTCACAGTGCGCGAGTGCTGCGCCTACGACCAGTTTCACTCTCTCGATGTCTCCATAGCGGGCGATCACGCAGTCGATCTTGTCCTCGTAGTAGGTCTGATCTTCCGGTTCCAGAGCGATCGCCCGGTCGATCGCCTCCTCCGCCTCGGCGAATCTACGGACATCCTGCAGGGCGTCGGAGAGTTTCAACTGCCTTCTGGCATTCAATGGATCGAGGTCGGCTGCCATCCTCCGGTTCGCAAGAGCCTCCTCATACTTGCCTTGTCGCGACTGGACAAACGCTATCGCTTCCAGCAGTTCGGGATCATTGCGGAGCTCGACTCTTGCCTTCGCAAACTCCTCGAGTGCACGATTATAGTCACTCTCTACTCGATGGTAGTAGTTTCCCAGCGCGAGGTAACCCTGCGGAAGTCCGGGCTGCAATTCCAGGGACCGTCTCGCCGACTCCAGAGCAAGCTTCCCACGTTTTGATTCCGGCGCGTTCCAGGCCCCGTTGGAGTTCGCCTCCGATCTCAGCGCGTGAGCCAGGGCGAAGGCGGGGTCGAAGGCGACGGCACTGTCCGTTGCCGCTTGAGCAGTAATGGAACCCGAGTAGTCACTCGCTTCCCTGATTGCCTTGAGGGCCTTGAGATAATACTGGTACGCCTCGGGACTCTCCGTCGGTCTGCCGGCCAGGTTTTGTCTGTCTTTGTCAACGAGGGTCAATCCGAGTTGCTCTACAATCTTCTCGGCGATATCCGCCTGGACGGCGAACACCTCGATCAACGCCCGTTCGTAGTTATCGGCCCACATATGGCGATCGTCCGATACGCGAATCAGCTGGGGTGTGATCCTTACCTTGAACTGGTCGCCAACCTTGCTCCAGCGGACGCTGCCCTCGAGAACGAAATCGACGCCGTGTTCCCGGCCAATTTCCCGAAGCGTCTTGTCACTTTCACTGAGTTTGATTGAACTGGTGCGAGAAATAACGCCCAGCCCTTTGATGCTGGCCAGGCGGGACGTTATCTCTTCCGTCATTCCGTCCGCAAAATATTGATCTTCGGGTGAGCCAAGGTTTTCAAACGGAAATACAGCTATTATCGGTTCGGGCACGTCCGCCGGTTGCCCGTCAATCCCCGGCTTGAAAACCGCGTACAACACAGCCGCAAGCACAACCACCAGGACCGCCGAAACACCAACCACCACTCGTCGCTTCCGCGACGCCGCCGCGAGTCCCACGGACGATGCGTCTCCCCGTATCGGCTTCAGAGACGCCGCGAAACCCGACATCGTCTGGAACCTCACGTCTCTGTCCTTTTCGAGCGCATTCGAGACGATACGCTGCAGCTCCGGTGTGATCTGATTGCTGTAACGGGCAAGGGGCTGGGGGCTCTCATTCATAATCTGATACTGGATCGCCGCCCCGGTCCCTCCGGGGAACGCGTGCCGGCGTGCGATCATTTCGTAGAGAACGGCGCCGAGCGAGAAAATGTCCGTGCGTGGGTCGACATCTTCTCCACGCATCTGCTCCGGCGACATATAGTGCAGGGTACCAACGGTGGAGCCCTCCTGCGTCAGCCGTGTCATATCGCCCCGAAGGGCGAGACCAAAGTCGAGCACGTGGGCGCGTCCGCGTTCGTCGACGATGATGTTGTCCGGCTTCAGATCCCGATGGATGATCCCCGCATTGTGCGCCTCCTCGAGCGCGTCACACAGCTGAAGCATGATATCGACGGCCTCGCCGGTCGTCATAACGCCTTCCGCGATTAACTGGCTCAGTGGTTTGCCTGGGATGTAGGCCATCGCGATAAAATCGCGGCCCTGGTGGCTTCCGACTTCGTAAACCGTGATGATATTGGGATGATGCAATGCGGCGGCCGCTTTCGCTTCGCTCTTGAAGCGTGCCAGGACGTCGGCATCCGCCGCAATACGGACAGGCAGGAACTTCAGCGCCACCTGGCGCTCGAGCTCGGTGTCCTCCGCGAGATACACCTCTCCCATCCCGCCTTCGCCGATCTTTTCGATAATTCTGTAGCGTGAAATACGCTTGCCAATCATGCCCTACCCCTGGGTGCCGGCAATCGCCGACGGTATTACGCGGTCGAACTTATTTCGAAGCCTGAGTATAGGGAGCGCGCTCGCAGACGTCCATGTGATTAGTCTCGCGAGTCGGGCCAACGTGTCAATGCTTGTTGTTTGTTTGTAATATATTATGAACAGCACCCCAGGTAATACTTGTAGATTAGTTATATAGTAGCGGCGGCGCCGACGAGCAGATAAGCTCGCGTGGCTATGTGGTTGTCGTTCCCCGGATCGTCGACTCCGGCATCGGCCCGGATTCCTGGACGGGAGATGTGTCGATCACGCTGGAAGAGCAGGCTCCTTAATCCTCTCCAAACTCGGCCCGAAAGGACTCCCAGGTTGTCTTCAGTTTTGACATCAGCTTCTTGAAATCCGGGCGCTCGCCAAGCGGCGCAAAGTGCGGATCCTTCATGAAGGCCGGATAGTTGGGCAATCCGGCCTCGACCGCTCGTTCCAGCATCTGAACGGCGCGCGACGCATCTCCGATGGTCGCATAGGCAGTAGCGGCGATGTGGTAGGCATGGTGCGCGTGCGAGACCGATTGCATGTGTTCAAACATCGCCCGGAGAATCTCTTCGGATCGCTCGGGTTCGCCCCTCTTCGCCCATAGCAGAGCTGTTCCGGCCTGGATCATCGAATCGTCTCCAAGGATCCCCTGTGCAGATCGAATCGCTGACTCCGCCTCCTCGAGTTCGCCGAGATAGAGCAACGGGATCGGTAAGAACAAATGAGTAAAATAGAACGCGGGGTCCCGCACGATGGCATCCCTCATCGTCTCGAGGAAACCATTCGTATCTCCATCCCATCCGAGCGTTTCACCGATTATGACGGCCCCCATCGGATCATCGGGCTGGGACTCCTGCACCTCACGCACTACGGAGAGCGCCTCATCGTGCAATCCAATGTGAGACAGTACGATTCCACGCCAGAGGGGCGCTTCCGCTGGACAGCCTGGCAGACAGCATGCTTTGTGTAGATTTCGAAGCGCATTGGCATGTTGGAAGCCGTGATGCGGGGACCAGAGAATTCGCCCTCTCGCGCTCCAGGCCTCAGGATTGCTGGCGTCGAGTGCAAGCGCCCGCTGGACCGCCGTCTCCGCCTCGACGTACCACCTTGAATCGGGATCGAAAATAGCACCCATACTGACGAGCCCTGCCGCCAGCCTGGCCCAGGCACTGGCGAAACCTGGATCCAGTTCCACCGCCGATCGGAGCATCTCGATCGCGCGATTCGTATCCGTCTGGCTGTACCGGAGAAGTCGCTCAGACGCCCTGAGAAAGAGCTCGTACGACCGTGCGTTCTTCGTTGGAGGCTCCTCGGAGTGCCACCCGGCCTCGTCGAGCCCCATCCCCTTGACGAGCAGCTCTGCCAGCCGGTCCTGGAGACCGAAGAGATCGTCCATTTGCCCGTCCAGCTTCACGGAAAGAAGTGTGGAGCCGGCGGCCGCATCCCAGGCCTGGACCTGGACTCTCACGTTGGACCCCAACTTCTGGAAGCTTCCCTCGACCGCCACCACGACGTTGAGTTCGCGCGCAACCAGCATCGGATCGACATCACGTTGTGCGTACCGAACAACAGCGCTGGTCGGCCGCACCGTGAGTTCCGGGTTCAAACTGAGTCCGTGAGACACGGCCTCGGCCAGCGCGAGGCTCAAGAATTCGAACTCGGCTTCTCCCGATAGCATTTTGAACGGCAGCACGGCGACAGCGCGCCGGTCTTCATGGACGGTCCGTGGGCGAAGCTCATGCTCCCCGACGATGTTTGCGGCTCCTCGCTGTGACGCTGTCGTGACAGACTTGAGATCGGTCAGCAAATCCGAAATATGTTGATAACGATCGTCCGCGTTTTTCTTCAGCATTTTCTCCACGGCCGCAGCCAGCTGTTCCGGCACGTCGCCACGAGATTCGCCCACGGGCTCTGACTCTTCGTTGAGGATCCGGTATATGACCGCTTGTTCGTGGTCACCCTTGAACGGCGATTCCCCGGTCAGTGTCTCGTACAACACCGCGCCCAACGACCAGATGTCCGAACGGTGGTCCACTTCCCTCCCCGTCGCCTGCTCCGGGCTCATGTACGCCACGGTCCCCACTGTCATCCCGGTCCTGGTGAGCCTTGTCATTCCCATCAGCGTGGCCAATCCAAAATCCAGAATCTTCACCACACCGTTGTTTGTGACCACGATGTTGGCCGGCTTGATGTCGCGGTGAACCGTTCCGGCGCCATGCGCGCTCGAGAGTCCATCGGCTGCCTGGATCACAATGTTGAGCGCTTCGTCGACCGGCAACGGTCCCCTGGCGATCTTGTCCTTCAATGTTTCCCCGTCGTAGCATTCCATGCAGATAAACACACGGCCATCCGCGGTCTCGTTGACGTCGTGAATCGTGCAGATATTGTGGTGCTGGATTGCGGAGGCGGCTTGCGCCTCCCGGATGAAACGCTTGCGGGCAGCCTTGTCGCCGGCCATCTCCGGGGGTAGAAATTTGAGGGCCACGTTACGTTTGAGCCTGGTGTCCTCGGCCTTGTAGACGACCCCCATACCACCTTCGCCAAGCCGCTCGAGGATCTTGTATTGTGCGATCGTCTGACCAATCAAAAGCAGCGGACCTCCCCGTCCCGTTCGCGGTGTGATAGAACCCGAAGTAACGTCTTATTATAAACGGGACTTTCGAGTGCGTCTATTTGAATAGTCGCATGCATCGAGTGGAGATCTGCAAACTACTTGTGGATCTGAATAAGATAGAATAAATGGCGTCAGCGACTGGACGAATGGCACATTTGAATTTCTTCGTAACTTATCCTCGACCCCGTCGTCTCATGGGGCAAATAGCCCCCACAACATATTTCACAACACACACCCTTTGAGGAGAGGAGCACTCCGATGGGAAGCTCAAAACGTCTGGCGACAATCGGCAAAACCCTGACCCTGGTCCTATTGGCCACGATGGTTCTGGCCGGTTGCAGCGGCGAGGACTCGAGCACCAGTTCCGCCCCCGGCACAAGTTCGGCGTTGGTGGAGGATCCGTTGGACGGAGTCCTGAATTCTACGTTGGACTATACGCCCGCCGATCCCGAGACTCGGATCGACAAACTCGCCGAAGCACTGGGACTGGATGAGGAGCAGAAGGAGGCGCTGCTCGTCGCCTATATCGAATTCCGTACCGGAATCGCCGCGCTGAAGGACCAGGTCGCGTCGGGCGAGTTGACAATAGATGAGGCGCGGGAGCAGGCGATCATACTTCGCGATGCCTTCGAGGCCGAGCTGCAGGTCATACTGACTCCCGAACAATACGACCTGCTCCAGGAAATGCGGCAGAACAGACACGTTCGCGGGAAAGGCGATCGAGACCCGCAAACCCGCTGGGATACGTGGCTCGAAGAAATTGGCGCCGACGAAGACCAGGTAGCGGCAATCATGGTTGCTCTGGAAACCTTCAGAGAGGCGATGCAGGATCTCCGCAGCCAGGTGGCGAGCGGCGATCTGACTCGGGAAGAGGCCATAGTGCTCGCGCAGGATCTCCGCGCCGCATTTGACGCCGAGCTCCAGACGATCCTGACACCGGAGCAGTACGCAGCCCTGCAGGAACTCCGACCGGATTGTTCCCGGCCATAAACGAGAGAGCGAGTGCGGGCTTGTCTGTGCAGGACATGCGGGACTCGATAACATACACGCCGCGGGCGACCCCACCACGCCCGCGGCGCGGCCGTTGCTACCAGGATCTCCACCGAACTTCTCTTCCAACCCGACTCAGTTCCACGCATCCTGAAACTGCCCCAGATCTGCCAGAGCTTCCGCCACGATCGCGCGGGGAATTTCGAAGTGTTGTTCAACCACACGCACGAGCTCCACACGATTGTCGATCCGATTGATGCGCGACTCTGTTCCGTGTGATTCGATCAGCTCGAGGTTGTGAATTACGCTGGAGCGGCTGCTGGAGAGAAAGCGGACGAGCAGGAGGGCGTTCATGAAGGTCGCGTGATCGGCGAAAGAATCTACAATGACCGAGTTGAAGTGTTCAATGGGCCGTGGGGTTGGCCTGGCTATGTAGCCGTGCTTGAGCTGGCCGTCTCGATAGAACTCCAGGCGCGATCGTCCCTCTTCATCCTGCGGTTTGAGCACATATCGGTCTCGTCCCAGGGCGATTACGTGATCTTGTGACAAGTCGCGCGGGAGAGGCGCCAGAAATGGCGCCGCGTAGCCTGCATCGACGAGATACTCCCGTCCATCCACAGTAACCATGCTCACCATATGCACATCGGGATTGGCCCTGTCGGCCCCACACAATCTGACCTCATACACCAGGTGCCCAAGGAGTAGATTGAGATAGTAGTTGGCCGTGTAGCAGGTGCCGCCGAGATTATAGCGCTCGATGCCCTCCAGGAACAGCTCCGCGCCGGGAATGCTGCGCAGGCCGAGATGCTTTCGGTAGTAGAGTTTGGAAATGTTTTCGAAAGGCACGCGCTTCACATGCGCCGCAACCAGATCAGTCAGAGCATCCAGGCTGGGTTCTCTTCCGGGTACCCCCAGAACACGCAAGTAGCGTGCGAGGATGTCTGCGGTCAAGGACTGGCAGTACATACTTTTCATAGCGGCGCCTGATTATACGCAGATCTGCAGTGACAGATAAAGTGGCAGAAGGAGAATCCCCGCTGTTTTCTTCAGCTGGAGTAACTGCTCCCCGGGAGATCACGAGGCGTTGAAAAACGTGACATCTGTGGACGCGTATTTCGACCGGGCAATAGAAATATCGGACCGGCGGGTACGAATCAGCGGACAGAAGATGAAGTTGCGAAGAGCACACAACTGCAGTATGATAGAGCACTGTAGGTTACGCGGGAACCGGTCCCTGGGTTTATTTGGGCTATCGAGGCCCCCACACTTCACCAATCTGATGAAATCAGGCCTTATGAAAAAATTGCCACTCCTCGGGGGCATCGTGCTCCTTCTGGCTACGCCCGCCTGTGGCGAGCGGCCGGGCGAGGAACAATCTAGTAACAGCATATTTGTCCACCATTCCGTCGACGAACGGTATCGCGGGGGGCACATAAGCTCGCAGTACGCCGGCGATATCGACGGTGACGGCTTTCCGGACATCGTGATTCGTTCGGGCAAATCGGGCCCTCCGGAAATCGCCTGGTACCGTAACCCGCTTGCGGCGGACGCCTCCCGGAAAAGCGGCTGGGAAAAGACACAGATCGCCACTGACACCTACCCTTCGGGTTCGTTGTCCTCCGGGACGGGGCTGGTGCTCCACGACGTCGACGGAGACGGCCGCCTCGACGTCATCACCGGGGCCGGGGTGGAAGGCGTGGGCAACGGTCTGTTCTGGTGGCGATGCCCGGAGGATCCGGCCGCGGGCAAATGGGATCGTTTCCTGATTGCGCCACCGGACAAATCCACGGGCGAGGAATACGCGCCTCACGACATTTTGATAGCCGACATCGACCAGGACGGCGTCGAAGACGTGGTGATCGGCGGATCGTCCAATCAAGGGGTATACTGGCTGCGGATCCCGTCAGACCCGACGAAAACGGGTGAATGGAGACTGCATCCAGTGGGCGGGCCGCGCGGCTACGCGTATGCCGGCACGGACATCGGCGATATCGACGGCGACGGGCGGCTCGATATCGTCCGCTCGGATACCTGGTATCGGGCGGTCGGCCCGATTGAGCAGCCGCGCTGGGAAGCACACTTGTACGGGCTGGTCACGGTGCCGCCGTCTAACATCGAGCTCTACGACGTCGACGGCGACGGGCGGCTGGACATCGTCGCCGCCTCCGGCCACAATCCCTCCAGGGGAGAGGTGTACTGGTACAAGTCCCCCGCGGATCCTGCTCAGCCCTGGTGGCCGAAGAAAATAGGTCACGGCCTGGCGGCGCCCGAGAATCTGGTCGTGTTCGAGGGTCTGGACGGCCGCGTGGAAGTCATCACCGCCGAACTGGATTACGAGAACAGGAAGAGGAAGGAAAGAGCGGTCGTATGGTATACCTCTGCTACCAACGGCGAGGAGTGGGAAGGAATCGTGTTGTACAGAGGCAAGAACTTTCACGTGATGCGGGCGGCTGACCTGGACAACGACGGCGACCTCGACCTCTATGCCGCTTCGTTCGAGGAAAAGAACGGCTATGCTCACGTCGACTGGTTCGAGAACATCGCCGGATACGGGGCGAAATGATTCCAGGCCAAATGTCGACGCCGGGCACCGAATCCCCCATAGAACTCTTCAACGTGGCCGACGGTGTTCCCGTGTACACGGGCGCGCAGCGCATCGTAAATGTCGTGGGTCGCCTGCGCGAACCGGACTCCGTCGAGTCTCTCGGGTACTCCCTCAACGGCGGACCCGAACGCCCCGTGTTCTTCAAGATCGCCGGTGCGAAGGCCCAACGGCTGCTCCACTCCGGGGATTTCAATATCGACACCATCGGTCGAGAGCAACTTCGGCCTGACAACACGCTCGTCGTCACCGCATCATTGCGCGACGGGGGCCGGGAGGAGCGAGTCTGGCGCTTTCCCGCGGCGGCCGGAGACAGTCCCCCGGATTACCGTCTCGCCCTTCACGATGTCGAGCATCCTCAACAGGTGGCCCAGGTCGTGGACGGCCGCTGGCGCGTCTCGGGCGATACGACCGGTGACCGCTGGCTGGAAATCGCGGAAGAAGACGCGGGGCTGGACAGGGTCATTTTGTTCGGCCGCGACGACCTGGGAACGGGCTACACCATCCGGGCCCGGCTCATGGTTACGTCGTGGGTCGGGAATCTCCACAACATCGGGCTGCTGTTCAAGTGGAATCCCCACCTCCAGGGCGACGGCACACACCTGCCCAGCCAATGGAGTACGGGACTGGGGTACTACTACTCGCATTGCCCCGGTTTGCGCATCCGTTACGGGGTGGACGTTCACACGAACGCGGAGGGCCGGAAAATGGGAGACCACGTTCTGGCGGAAGCGCCACTGTCGCATTGGCGGTATTGGGTGAGGCGGCTCGGGCGCCGGTTCGTTGGAGACAGGCCCGGCTTCGAACAGGTTGTCCCCGGAGTGCCGTACCACTTCGAGCTTCGGATCGAGGAGGATGTACACGCCCTTACGGTGTGGAAAGCCGGGAGGCCGAAACCGCGCCCCCGGGTTGTCGTAAACAATCCCCCGCAACTGCTCGATCAGGGCGCCGCCGGGATCATTGCCCACCGCTGCGGAGTCCGCGTGTTCGACTTCGCGGTGGAAACCAGCTAGAAAGGGTCTACGACTTGACGATGCGGCAAAAAACATTTCGTTCGGGCATCGCCGTGACGGTGTCGTCGCTGGGCGTCCAGATAGTGGGATTCGTATCCACGGTTATTCTTGCACGCCTGCTCGAGCCCAGCGACTTCGGTATCATGAGATCCGCGGCCATCCTTCTCGGCACGATGAATCTGTTCGCCGGCATGGGGATGGGGCCCGCCGTTATAGCCACCGCGGAGGACAAGGTACGGGCAGCCTACCACGCCATATTTACCACATTTTTCGGCGGGCTGTTGTTGTCGATCCTGGTGTTCGTGTCCGCTCCACTGCTGGCAGGGTTCTTCGAGAAAGACATCTTGACGCCGATCATCCGCTGGATGTCCGTCGGCGTGCTGTTGATCTCGCTGCGTATCATACCCAACGCAATTCTGGAAAAGGAGATGATGTTCGGACGCCGGATCATCCCGGACATCAGCGCCGGCTTGACCAGGATGGTCATCGCCGTCTCGCTGGCCTTCGCCGGATTCGGCGTGTGGAGCCTGGTCGTCGCGTGGATTGCCGAACGATTCGTGGCATTTACCGTCACAATGATGGTGTGCCCGACGCTGGCGTGGCTGAAGCGGCAACCGTGGGACAAAGGAATCGCCAGGGGGCTATGGCGGTTCGGCTTCACGCAGGTGCGAACGGGAATGGTACAGTACGCCTACAACAACGGCGACGGTCTGATCGTGGCCAAGGTGCTGGGGACGGCGTCGCTGGGTTTCTACACGCAGGCGCAGTCGCTGTCCAACCTCCCCGTTACAAACATCTCCCAGGTCGTCAACAGCGTTCTCCTCCCCGCGTACGCGAAGATCCGGGACGACAAGGACCGCCTGTCGAACGCGTTTCTGTCGTGCTTTCAGTTCGTGTCGGCCCTGACGATTCCGATTTCAATGGGTTTGTTCATCATGGCCCCGGAACTGATCATTTTTTTCATCGGCGAAAAGTGGAGCGCCTCGATCATGATCCTGCAGGTGTTCACGCTGATGGGCTTTCTGAGGCCATTGTCGGGCTCGACTTCGCCATTGTTTCTCTCGCTGCAGAAACCGCAATACAACCTGAGAACAGCCATGATCCAGGGTGTCACGATGTTCGTGTTCATCGCGTTTTTCATCCGGTGGGGTGCCGTCGGCGTCGCCGGCGCTGTGGTGAGCGCCTTCGCCCTCGGGTTCGTTCACAACATATACCTGGCGTGCTGGAAGTGCGGACTGTGGATCAGGCCGAAGGACATTGTCGCCCGGGTGTGGCCGGTGGTCGTGTCCACGGCCATTATGGTCGCCGTTGTCCACCTCCTCAAACAACCGCTGCTGTCCCTGGTGGGTGGAGAGCATAACGTGTTTTCGTTGATTGCGCTCATACTGGCGGGCGTGGTGACCTATCTTGTGTCACTGGTTTTGTTGAAGCGGTCGTTGCTCATCGACATTCTCGAACTGGTGTCCTCGTCAATGGGCGGCCGGAATTTGTTGAAACACAGAGCCTTGCGCCCGTTTGCCCGACTCCTGACTCGCCGTAACGCGGGCGCCGATATGAAAACGGGCTACCCCGACGGTTTTCCCGATGGGGTTCTGGAGACAGCGGTGCGGGAACGCGGTGGCGGCGCGGTCGTTGGAGTCCAATACCGGCACCTGTCGGGGTGGAAAAAACGGGGGGCGTTTCGCCTGGTCGCCAAAGACGATCGCAAGCGGGACTGGGGGTTCATTTACAAGAACGTGATTTACGACGAACACGAGATAGCTGCTCTCAAGGGCCTCCCCCTCGCTCCCGGGCCGCCCGAGTACGCGTTGTACCGCTCGGCCGATCACAGAATGCGTGAGTTCCTGCCGGATGTTTACGCCAGCCGGGAGGTCGTTCCCGACATCAATTACTGGTATCTCCTGGAGGACCTCTCGCCCGGGTACACGACGAGCGACGATGTGAACAAGATCCTGTTTCTGTGCGAGAAGCTGCCGGACATCCATGCCGCCATCGACGGCTGCATGGACGCCCAACTGCGGGACCGGGTGCTGCAATTCGACAGGGAGTTCTCGCTCCAGCTGTTGCCATACGCCAGCGACAATCTGAAACGGCTCGCCAGCGAGAAAGAGGTGGCAGGTCTCCGCGAGCGACTCGCGACGTGGGAGCAACTGGCGGATACGTACGGCGGTATGTTGGAAGGAATCTACACCGCTAATGCGCTGGTACCCATTCACGGCGACTTGAACGTCACCAATGTGATGTTCCACCGCAACGACAATAGCCGCTTCAAACTGATCGATTGGGAATGGTTGGGCTTCGGATTGCCCCACTCGGAACTCGCGTCCCTCTTGAAGGCTGTACCCCCCCAACTCGAGGCGAAAGCCCTCTCGACCTACCGGCTCGCGAGTGGCCTGGAAAGCGATCCCGGCTTCGAACGCGTCTACCTGTGGTGCAAGATGCAGAGAGGGATTTTCGACGCGGGATTTTTCGCGCGGCAGATTGCCGGCGGCCAGGGAAAAACGACACTCAACCTCGAACGTCACCTTTCCAGGGCGCTCGATCGCGCCCACACCGCCCTGCGCGACCTTGGAGACGCAGGCATCACGTAGAGCACCTGGCAGTGTCTAATCACATTGTGCCATCGGGCGCCGCGCCCATTTGACGCGGCGCCCTTGTACATCGACTCTTACTCCTCCACGTCTTCCTCTACTTCATCGCAGTCGCGTTCGATCTCGATTTTGTAGACGTAATAGCCCAACCCATCGACTATGACAGTCGAGTGCTCGATCTTGACGCGGTCGCCGGCGACAATGACATCGTCGGTGCACTTGCCGTCGATCTCAAGCTCTGTCGCACCGTCCAACCAGAACCACACACCCGTAACGAGCAACCGGTTGCCGTCGATCGTTTCGACGACACCCTCAGTCTCCGCCTCGTCATCCTCATGTTCGATCTCGACCTCACGGGCATAGTAGGCGCCGTCCAGAGCGGGGATGCGATCGTGCGTGACCTTCGCCGGGTCGCCAGGATGGACGTCGGCGAACGCACACGGTTTGCAGTCGTCAACCTCAATCTCGGTCTCGAGGTCGGCGAAGAACCATAGGCCGTCCACACGCAGGCGCATCGCAACGTGATCGATCTCTTCAATGGGGCCAACCGTTGTGGCGGCGTCGGGTTTGTGGCCGTACGGTAACGGAATCGCGTTCGGCGAGACACTTTTATCACCGCTTTTGATTGAGAATGGCTCCTCGCTGCAGCCCCACACGAGAGCGAGGCCGGTGCACGTCAATGCGAGTATCAGAAACGCAGTCAGCGAACGGAAAGGTGAGTTCGTGCCAGTCATGGTGATTCCTCCTTGTTGCATGAACTCTCAAAATGCGGGAGGAACGAATTGATCGGGAGGAAATTGGGAGGAATTGGAGTCTAATGCGCTTGTGGAGATGATGCAAGCGAAAAAGTCCCTTATTGAGTGCTTCGCTGTGGTCGGCGCCGCTGCCTGCTGCGGCGGGCCACCGTTGCCATCGGCAGGATCCGGTAGCCGGATCACACGCTGACCCCGACTT
>CBDVDJ010000011.1:0-15497 GCA_965372695.1 uncultured bacterium | reverse complement strand
GAAACCCCCACTCCGTTCCCTCCCCCCACAGCACGCAACACCATTCGTCACAACACCTCCCGGTGCCGGGCGGCGGATGGCACATCCATTGCAGAACCATGTGTCACGTTCCGGAGTGATCCGGAGTGCTCCGGGGTTCTCCCGTTTCCTCCAGTGTGTTGTGTGCGTGTGGTGTGGTAAAGGAGGTTCACTGTGATTCGTTCGAAGGTTTTCACGAGAGTAATCGCCGGGCTGTTGATATTGAGCGTGTCGGGAATGATGGCCTGCGACAAACACGACGCGGGGCCGGTCACCACTGCCGACCCGCCGCCCGAACCCGACATCATCGATGACGGCGGCGACACCAAGGCCAGCGCCTGGCTGGCCGGTAACCCGTGGCACGAGAAGCGGCTCGAAGAGCTGCTCGCGCGGCCCGGCGTGTCGGCAGAGGTGGCGGCGCTCGGCTGGCTCGGCTTCGAGTTGTCCCCCGCCGAGTCGTTCACACTCACCGGCGGCGACGCTTCGACGGAAGTCTCGGTGACATTCATCACCCTGCGCGCCCCGTCCGGCGGCGACCTGGCCGACCGGACGGCGACCATCGCCTGTTACTCGGCCGGCGACGGCAGCGGACTGTCGTCGATCGAGACGACCACATCGCCCGTGCGGTCGGGCGGCGGGTGGCGGGTGCTGAGTGATCCTGTGTGGTACCGCGCCACCGGACCGGACCGGACCGACACCTCGGCAATGCGCGTGGACTGGTGGGACTGGGGGTTCCTGGTGGACTGTCTCTTTACCCGCGCGCCCGCGGCGGCCGGTGGATGCGCGATCTCGTGCGTCGTCGTACCGGGCTACTGGCACTGTTTCCTCATATGCGTGGGCACGCAGTCGCTGACCGCCACCATCGCCTGTATGACGCAGATGTACCAGGCGAGTAAAAAGGTGAAGGAAGAAATATGATGGGCACGATCTTCAGATGGGTGGTCGCTCCGGCGGGCCTGATCCTCGCCTACGCGATCGTCGAGAGCCACGTCGTGGACAGGCCGCACGTGATGCTGGTTTCGTTTCTCTCCGGCGCCACGATGGGTCTGTACTTCGGACTGCTCCTGTTGAAACGCCGAATCAGCGGATAGGGCGAATTCCCCTGAGGCCCCACCCTGACCGCCTCGACAGCGGCCGGATAAACGACACCCCGTTTGCTGGCACCGGCCGCGCCACTTTCGTCCCGGCGTTCCCCCGTTATCCGGGGAACGCCCCCCTGGTTACGGGCCGGATACCACCTCCCCCCGGGGGGACACAAATAGAATAAACCCGGTAAAGTATTGCGTTGACCGGGCCTGTCTAAAAGTATAATAATATGCGTATATCGGTTTTATACAGGGAGTCACACGATGCTCAGCAAATCCGGAGTTCATGCGGTACGCGCCCTGGTGGTCCTCGCGGGGCTGCCGGCGGGCGCATACAGGGGCGCGTCCTCGATCGCCGACGAGACCGGTGCGCCGCAGAACTACCTGGGCAAGCTCCTCCAGCTGCTCGCACGCCGGGGCCTGGTGGAATCTCAGAAGGGTCTGGGGGGAGGGTTTCGCCTGGCGCAGCCACCGGGCGACATCTCGCTCTTCGACGTCATCGACTCCCTAGAGGACACGGGGCGCTGGAACGAGTGCATCCTGGGCAATCCGTCGTGCTCCGACGATAATCCGTGCGCCGTCCACGACCAATGGGGCCCGGTCAGAGACTCCTACCTCGGTCTGCTGAAGCAGACCTACATCATCGACCTCACGTCGAAAAACAACGTCTGATCAATTTCAGCTTTTCGCTAGCCCTTCGGTGACTACGTCCCCTCAGGACTTTGCGATCTCAATGGGTTCAGACCCTTCAGGTCGTTGCCAGTCTCCTCAGCACCGACTGCAGGATGCCGCCGTTACGGTAGTAGTCCACTTCGACGGGCGTGTCGATACGCACGATCGTGTCGAACTTCTTCGCGCCGCCGTCGGGGCGGGTCGCGACGACCTCGAGCGTCTGTCCGGCGGTGAGGTTGTCGTCGAGTCCCGGGATGTCGAAGGTCTCGTCGCCCGCAAGGCCGAGCGACTCGGCCGATTCCCCCTCCTTGAACTGGAGCGGGAGCACCCCCATGCCGACGAGGTTACTGCGGTGGATGCGTTCGTAACTCCGGGCGATCACGGCGCGGATACCGAGCAGCGTTGTTCCCTTGGCCGCCCAGTCGCGGCTCGAACCCGTCCCGTACTCCTTGCCGGCGATGACGATAAGCGGCGTCCCCGTCTCCTGGTAGGCGAGCGATGCGTCGTAGATCGTCGTCTCGTTGTCGCCGGGGAAGTACTTCGTCCACGAACCTTCCGATCCGGGCACGAGGAGGTTGCGCAGGCGGATGTTGCCGAAGGTGCCGCGCACCATGACCTGGTGGTTGCCGCGGCGCGAACCGTAGCTGTTGAAGTCGCGCGGTTCGACGCCGTGTTCGATGAGGTACCGGCCGGCGGGGCTGTCCTGCCCGATCGCGCCGGCGGGAGAGATGTGGTCGGTCGTCACCGAATCGCCGAGCAGCGCGAGCACCCTGGCGCCGCCGATCGGCCGGATCGGGTCCGGCTCGGCGGCGAGTCCCTTGAAGAACGCCGGCTCCTGGATGTAGGTACTGGTGTCGCTCCACGGGTAGAGTTCCGACCCGGCGACGGTGATTTCGTTCCACCGGTCGCCGCCCTTGAACACGTCCCGGTAACGCTCGCGAAACGCGTCGGCGCTGAGGACGCGTTCGACGATTTCCTTCACTTCGTCGTTCGACGGCCAGATGTCGCGGAGGAATACGTCGTTTCCATCCGGGTCCTGTCCGAGCGCTTCGCTGTCGAGGTCGATAACGACCGTCCCCGCCAGCGCGTACGCCACGACGAGCGGGGGGCTGGTGAGGAAGTTGCCGCGAACGAGCGCGTGCACGCGGCCCTCGAAGTTGCGGTTGCCGCTGAGCACGCTCGTCGCCACGAGGTCGGCGCCCGTGATCGCGCCGGCAACGGACTCGGGCAGCGGGCCGCTGTTGCCGATGCACGTGGTACATCCGTAGCCGACGACCTCGAAGCCGAGACGGTCGAGATGTTCCTGGAGTCCGGACGCCTGGAGGTATTCGGTCACAACCCGCGAACCGGGGGCGAGGCTCGTCTTGACGTACGGTTTCGTCTGGAGCCCTTTCTCCAACGCCTTCTTCGCCACCAGCCCGGCGGCGATGAGCACCGAAGGGTTGGACGTGTTGGTGCAGCTCGTGATCGCCGCGATCACCGTGGCGCCGTGCGTGATCTCGCCGCCGTCGACGGACGCGGCCGCGCCGGTCTCGCCCGCCTCGAGGCCGAAGCCGCCGTCGCCAAGAGACGTGGTGAGCAGTTCGTTGAAACGGTCCTTGAGCTTGCGCATCGGGATACGGTCCTGCGGGCGCTTCGGGCCGGCGAGGCTCGGCTCCACGGTGGAGATGTCGAATTCGACGACTTCGGAGTAAACCGGCTCGGGCTCATCGGGCGAGTAGAACAGTCCCTGCTCCTTCATGTACGCTTCGACGAGACCGACGTGCGCCTCTTCGCGTCCGGACAGCCGGTAATACCTGAGGGTTTCGCCATCGACGGGCGCGAACCCCATCGTCGCCCCGTACTCGGGCGCCATGTTGGCCAGCGTGGCCCGGTCGGGGAGGCTCATCGTCGCGTATCCTTCGCCGAAGTACTCGACGAACTTGCCGACGACGCCCCTCGCGCGGAGGATCTCGGTCACGGTCAGCACGAGGTCGGTCGCCGTAATCCCTTCGCGCAGTCTGCCGGTGAGCTTGAATCCGACCACGTGGGGCATCAGCATGTTGATCGGCTCACCGAGCATCACCGCTTCCGCCTCTATCCCGCCGACACCCCATCCGAGCACACCGAGGCCGTTGATCATCGTCGTGTGACTGTCGGTGCCGACGAGGCTGTCCGGGTAGGCGTCGCCTGTTTTTTCATCGACGAAAACGCCGCGGGCGAGGTACTCGAGGTTCACCTGGTGGACGATTCCCGTTTCCGGCGGCACCACGCGGAAGTTCGCGAACGCCTGCTGCCCCCACTTGAGGAATTCGTAGCGCTCGCGGTTGCGTTCGAACTCGCGCTCGACGTTCTTTTCCAGCGCTTCGGGCGTACCGAAGTAGTCGACCTGGACGGAGTGGTCGATGACGAGGTCGCACGGCACCTGCGGGTTGATCTTGCCGATGTCCTTGCCCATGCGGTCCATGGCCGAACGCATCGCGGTGAGGTCGACGACGGCGGGCACTCCGGTGAAGTCCTGGAGGATGACGCGGGCGGGTTTGAACGCGATCTCGGCCTGGCCCGCCGTCTCCGGGCTCCACGTGAGGAGCTTTTCGACGTCGTCGTCGGTCACGCGGAAGCCGTCGTTGTTGCGCAGCGCGCTCTCGAGGAGCACACGGATCGAGTACGGCAGCCGCGAAACATCTGCGCCGTGGGCATTGAGCGAAGGGAGGTGGTAAACCGCCACTTCACCCGCCGGTGTCTTGATGATTTTTCGGTGTGCCCCGGGGTCGAACTTCAATGAACGCCTCCTTGAATCTGCGCTTTATATTGTTTTGATTTCAGCGGCCGGCACGGGGGGTGCCGGTCTCGTCACTCTTTCCGTATCTTCAGTTGACTCTCGTCGCCGGCTTCCAGCAGCACCGACCCGCTCACGATGTTGGCGAGGTTGTACCAGAAGGTATCGAATCCGGCGAGCCGCTCGCGTTCCCCTTCCCTGCCCTTGAAACCGGCGCCTGCCTGGTACACCGCGCCGGTCTCCGTGTCGGTCCAGCCGTCCGGCCCGTTCTCGAAGCGGCCTTCGGCGCCCGGCGCAATCCACGCGTGAGACGATTCGAAGACGTCGGCGCCTACACGGCGGAAGATGAATACCGTCTCGTCTCCAAAGACGGCCACGGCGCCGCCCTCGATGGCCGCGTGCGGGACGGCGTAGCGCGTGCCGTCCATTTCGAACGCGAATACCGGCTCCTTGGCGGGCAGGCGCGGGTCTTTGGCCTCGATGCGCTGAAACGTGCGCTCGCTCCGGAAGTAACCGGCGTAGGGGTTGCGCGGGTCGTGTTCCTCTCCGTCGACCGACAGGACCAGCGTCTCGGGATACCGCGCTTTCCATTCGCCCCAGCGGACCTTTTCGCTGACGGGCAGTTCGTCGAGCTTTCTTCCCGCGAGTTTTCCACCCACGGCGTCACCGGTGATGATCGACCACCAGCTGTCCGTCTCGCGGTCGCGCATCACGAGCGACGCTTCCCACAGGGCGCCCGACGCTTCGAACGAAAGGATCTCTCCGTCGTATTCCCGGCCGTAGACCACGGCCATGTTGGCGAGCGGTCACCAGACGGACGCGACCGGCAGCCCCCCGACGACGTCGTTGACCACCTCGTGGTGGTTGAGGAGGTTCAGGTCGTACGCGCGGGCCTCCCCGTTGATCACGACTCCCAGGACCCACGCCGAGTCGGGTATCTGCGCCTCGGCCGCCATCACGAAGACGGGGTCGAAGATCGCCGGGATACCCCCGCGCGGGAGCAACTGCTGGACGCCGTCGGGCGGGGCGGCGTCCTGCCCCGTCGCGGCGGCGGGTACGAGCGCCAGCACGGCGATGACGAGTGCGGCGGCGCGCACGCGGCCGTTTCGACTGGTTCGATGCATTCGATTCCTCTTTCTGTATCGGGCTGGTCCCCCGGGGGGGGTGAGACTGGAATCCCCAATATACCACGACGGACGGCGTTTGAAAATGGCTTTGACACGCTTGCCCGGCCCGGATATTTTAACATTAAACCATTGTGGAGGAGATCCGGATGGGCAGTCATTACCGGGGCAACAAGGAAGAGAAGCGCGCGCTCAACGCGTTCATAAACCTGACACGCGCGTCGGAATCTCTGCTGGCGCGCCAGGGCCGCCGGCTGTCGGACGCGGGCCTGACGGTGAGTCAGTGGGGGGTGCTGGAATCGCTCTACCACCTGGGACCGCTGTGCCAGAAGGAGCTGGGAACCAAGCTGCTGAAGTCGGGCGGCAATATCACGATGGTCGTGACCAACCTCGAGAAGCGCATCCTGGTCCGGCGCCGGCGGCAGAGCGGCGACCACCGCTTCGTGGAGATCCAGCTGACGGCCAGGGGCCGGAAACTGGTCGAGAAGTTACTGCCGCGTCACGTCGACGGCATCGTGGCCGACATGCACGCGCTCGGCGCCGGCGAGCTCGAGGAACTCCGCCGGCTGTGCCGCAAGCTCGGTACGGCGGAGGACGACACGGGAAAACAAAAAAAAGGAGAATGAATCGTGGCCAAAGGAAAAATCGCGGGCAAGATGCCGGAAGTGATCGAACTGGAACCCGGTGAATACTTCTGGTGCAAGTGCGGCGAGTCGAAGAACCAGCCGTACTGCGACGGCTCCCACGCGGGGACGGAATTCGAACCGCTCCGGTTCGAGGTGAAGGAAAAAAAGCGCTTCGCGCTGTGCACCTGCAAGCAGACCGACGACGATCCGTTCTGCGACGGTTCGCACACCGGCCTCTGATACCGGTCGCGTCCCCGCGGCCTGGAGGCTTATCGCGCGGGCGCGCACCCCTCGACCGGAACGGCGAACAGCCCCGCTGCAGTGCCGGCGGCAAACACGCGGCTGCCCGATACGGCAATACCCGTCACGGCATCCCGCCACGGCACCGAGCCGATCCGCACGGGATGGACAGGATCGGTCACGTCGAACACCTCGATCCCGGAATTGCCCGACGCGACGTAGAGCGTGCTGTCCGACACGGCGGCGGAAAACGGATCCGTCGACAGCGACACGAAACTGGCGGCGATGGGAAACGTCGGGAACTGCAGATCGTATACCGCAACCCCGCTTCTGGCACCGGGCAGGCGTCCGGTCGACGTCACGACGTAGAGATAACGGCCGTCGGCCAGCACGTCGCGGACGGCGCCCTCGGCCGGCACCGACGCCAGATGCCGCGGCCGCCGCGGGTCGCTGAGTTCGACCACGTGAACGCTGCTCGCCATATCGCCCACATACGCGTAACCACCCGCGATGGAGACCGCGGTGGTTTGCCCGAACGGAATTTCTATGGTGGAGGCGGCCGCGTCACCCACCACCCAGGCACCGAACAGCCGCGCACCCGTTGCGAAGGCGACGACGCTGTCGGAGACGGCTACCGCCACGACGGTACCGTTGTAGGGCACGCGCCCGGCGGCGGCGGGGACAGAGACGTCGGTGACGTCTATAATGTCGATCCCACCGTTCCCGGAAGCCACATAGGCGGTGCCGCCGCCGACGGCGAGGTCTGAAGGATCGTACGGCAAAGCGAGCGTTCCGTCCGGCCGGAGCGAATCCCCCGCCCCGACGCTGAAGAACCCGGTCGCCGGTCCCGCGGCGAACACTCCGCCGGGCCCGGCTTCCACGAGCGTTACCGTCTCGATCGCATCCGACGGCATGGCCGCCACGACGGGCGGCGCGTCGATCCGCGGAGCGTGAACCACGCGCAGTCCCCCGGTGTCCTCGGCCAGCAACACGAGGCCGCCCGATACGGCGGCGCCGCTCGCGCGTGAACGCGGGACGATGTGATTGACGGACACGGGCGACGAGGGATCGGACACATCGAACACTTCCACCCCCGCGTTTCCTTCCACGACGAACGCGGCGCCGCCGTCGTGCCGCACGGCAACGCCGGTCGCGGACCCACGCGTCTCGCTCGATCCCGCGACGAATCCGGCGACGGGACTGGAAACGTCGACGACGTGGAGCCCCCCGGCGCCGGCGACATAAACGTATTCGCCCGCGACGTCCACTCCCGATCCGGCGCCCGATACGTCGATGGTATCGACCCGCCACGGCACGTCGGGATCGGAAATGTTAACCACCCTGAGGCCGTCGATCCCGTCGGCGACATACGCGAACGAGCCGGAGACGGCGACGTCGAGCGCGCGGCCGGGCGAATTGTCAACGCCCATGGGCCGCGGATCCGACGGATCGCTGATATTGAAGAGCATCAGTCCGACTGCGTCGTCGGCGAGGTAAACGACGCTGTCGACGACGGTGATTCCGCCCGCGTTGCCGGGCGTGCCGATGCGCCCTGTGATGATGGGCCGGTCGGGATCGCCGACGTCGACGACAACCAGGCCGGCGCTCCCGGCGGACAGGCACACGATGTCACCCGCCGCGACGGCGACGTCCACCGCCGGCGGACCGGTCGCGCCGCGCAGGACGGGATTACGGGGATCTCCGAGTTCGGCAAAGTCCATTATCTGGAGCCCGTTGTCGCCGTCGGCGACGTAGGCGAATCCGATTCCGAAATCGACGGCGAGTGCCGTGCCCGGGGTCGGGGCGAGCGCGATCGTGTGGAGGTAACTCGAATACTCGGTGCAGACGCGCTCCTTGAAGGGGTCGACGGGGCCTGTGTTCACGACACCGTCGTCGGAACAGGCGGCCATCGCCAGCGCCAGCGCCATAGCAAAGAGCGCGGCGACGAGCGGAAACCGCATCATGCGGGCAATATCAGTCGGCTTCATCGCGGAATTTCTTGCGGTCGAGGGCAAAGGTGTCGGTCGTGCGCGAGTACTCCGTCCCGCCGAGGCGCCCCACCACCTTGAGCAGGGCGGGGTCGACCTTGCCCCCGGAGAGGACGCGTTCGTCGACGTGGAACATGATGACCTCGCCGATGACGAGGACGCCCCCCTTGTCGCCGACCTCGACGATCTTGTCGAGCCGGCATTCCATGTTGACCGGCGACTCGCCGATTCGCGGCGGCACCACGACGTCGCTGTCGACGGGGGTAAGGCCGGCGCGCTCGAACTCATCGACGTCGGCGGGGTACCCGGTCGCCGTATCGTTCATCGCGGCGGCGAGTTCTTCGGTGACGATATTGACGACAAATTCACCGGTGGCCTCGACATTGGCGAGGGTGTCCTTCTTGCCGCCACCCGTCTTGCGCGCGGGGACGAAACAGACGGTGGGAGGATCGACGGTGATTCCGGTGAAAAACGAAAACGGCGCGATGTTCCGCACCCCGTCCGGCGACGCGGTCGAAATCCACGCGATGGGCCGGGGGATGATGGACCGGATCATGAGCTTGTACACGTCGGTGGTACTCATCTGCCCGGGGTCGTATTTCATGTATACCTCTCGATGTTACGAACAGGTCACGCGAATTTCCGCATGTCGATCGCGACGCGCTTCGCGCCCCATCCGCCCGGCGACGGCTCCAGACGTCCCGCGATCCCGGCGCCGCACTTGCCGCACGTCCCAGCCTCGCTCACGTTCCACGCCGTCATCATGTACCAGTCCCGTCCGATCAACTTGACCCCGCATTCGTGGCAGTAGGTACTGCCCCCCGCCTCGTCGTGTACGTTCCCCGTGTAGACGTAACGCAGGCCGTTATTCATCGCGATATCGCGCGCGCGCGTGAGCGTCGACGCGGGCGTCGACGGCTTGTCGCGCATCTGAAAGTCGGGATGGAAAGCCGAGAAGTGCAGCGGCACATCCGGACCCAGGTGCTCCATCATCCACTGTGTGAGCGCTTCGATCTCCGGATTGGAGTCGTTCTCGTCCGGGATCAGGAGCGTCGTAACCTCGAACCACACGTCCGTCTCCTGGCGCAGGTAGAGGAGCGTGTCGAGGACCACCTGTAAGTGCCCCTTGCAGAGTTTCCGGTAGAAATCCTCCGTGAAGCCTTTCAGGTCGACGTTGACCGCGTCGATGTGGTGGAAGAACTCGCGGCGGGGTTCGTCGCAGATTTCGCCGGCCGTCACCGCCACCGTCTTGATCCCGCTCTCGTGGCACGCGATCGCCGCATCGATGGCGTACTCGTGGAAGATCACCGGATCGTTGTACGTGAATGCCACGCTCTTGCAGCCCGTTTCCACGGCGGCGCGGGCGATTGCGTCCGGCATCGCCGACGCCGCCAGCGTATCCATTTCCCGCGACTTGCTGATGTCCCAGTTCTGACAGAACTTGCAGGCGAGGTTGCACCCCGCCGTGCCGAACGACAGCACCGACGTACCCGGGTAGAAATGATTGAGGGGCTTCTTCTCGATCGGGTCGATGCAGAATCCGCTCGAGCGTCCGTACGTCTTGAGCACGACCTCTCCACCCTCGCACGCGCGCACGAAGCAGAGCCCCCGTTGTCCTTCCCGGAGCTTGCAGTACCTCGGGCACAGGTCGCACTGCACCCTGCCGTCATCGATGACGTGCCAGTACTTTGTCGGAAAACTCTCTGGAATTTCGGCCTGCGTCATGTCGTCAAGTACTCCCGATATTAAAGTTACACTAATCCTGTTGAGTATACTACGACTTTGACCTTCACGGGACTTCCCGATAGGCATACTGCGAAGCGTCCCGCGCTACCATAATTCCGGCGCGGGGCCCGGTATCCGGACGCCGGCCGCCGGTATCGCAAATTATGTTCAGGGGAAAAAAGAAAAAAGCCGGGGCGCATCAGCGCCCCGGATAGACGACGGGTAATGGCGCCGCACGTCGGCGAACGCCGGTGCGCGCTCGTCCCGCGGGGTTGTGGTGACGGCGGGCGTCCGCCGCCGGTCACAGCCTTCTGTTGAACAGATCCTTCAACTCACCCCAGGTGACGTCATCGAAGGTATACGCCGGCATCATCGGGCCGACCTCGATCTCGAACGCCAGACCTGATTGCCCGGACATCTTGCCCGACCAGGACATCGATCTCTCACCGGTCACGGTGAATACGCCGGGCAGCACTGTGCTGCCGACGACATCCCCGTCCGGCGCGTACGCATGCACAAATATTTGTGAACATCCCCCGAGCGGAGTTGTGTACTCCGACGGGATACCGTCGACGGTAAATGTAACCAGGCCGGTTGAGTGATCGTAAGTGAGGCTCCAGGAGACAGCCGTGCCGTCGGGCCGACCGTAATCGGTCGAGAGCGTGGCGGCATCCGACACCAGGGCCGGCGCGGCGACCGCGAGCAGAACAGCTAAAACCGGAGCGAGTTTTAACAAACGGGTCATGCAGTGAACCTCCCCAAAAGGTACTGCCGATTTTCTATCCCCGTTCACTACCCGGGGAGTCTGATTTAGCGGCTTTTCAGCCCGCTCATACTCCAGTGAACCGATTCTATCAGATAATTCTTTAAAAGTCAACGAGTTTCCGGGTTCCGGCCGGTGGCGGCGCGAAGCCAGCGATGCCGTAACTGATTAAATGACAAAGGCGGGCAGCGTCCGCTTGCGCGACGCTTGCCCGCCTTCCAGAGCTGCGAAGCGTCCCGCGCTACCATAATTCCGGCGTGGGACGGCAGAAACCGCTCGTCACTCGTCGATGTCGAGGCCGGTTCTGCCCCGGCCCTGATTCGCTACCGGCCCGGTACCGCCGTCTCTTTGGCCCACGCATCGACGGAGCCCGACGTGAGGTAGCGGTACGTGTCTTCGAGGTCCTCGTGGATGAACTTGTACATCATCCATCGAGACATCGCCGTCACCAGGCCATCGCCACCCATGATCGCCTCCAGCAATCCCTTCGACTTGGGCAGATGGACGAGTGTCACTTCTTCCGCAGCGTCGATACCGGCTTCCGCCTTGGCCAGCTCGATGGCGCGGTCGAGGCCTCCGAGTTCGTCGATCAATCCGTTCTCGAGGGCCTGTCGGCCCGTCCACACGCGCCCGTGCGCGAGCTTCTCGGCCTCCTCGAAGGTCATGCCGCGGTGCTCGGCGACGTCGCCCAGCCAGCGGTTGAACCCGTCCCAGTGATTCTCGACGAACCGCTTGCGCTGCGCTCGGGTGAAGTCGGCGTGGTCCGACATCATCAGCGCGTTGGGCCCCATGGTAATCGAGTCGAACGTGATGCCGATCTTGTTGTACATACCGGTGGTATTGAACTTGCCGCTGATCGATCCGATCGAGCCGGTGATCGTCATGCGGTTGGCCACCATTCTGGTCGCGTGATAGGCGATGTAGTAGCCGCCCGACGCGGCGACGTCGACCATCGATACGATCACGGGCTTCTTTTCCATCGCCCGGTCGACGGCGTGCATGATCAGGTCGCTGGCCAGCGATTCACCGCCGCCGCTGTCCACGCGGAACACGATCGCCCCGACCTTGTCGTCCTCGGCGGCCTCGAGCAGGTTGGCGGCGACGGTCTCGTGCCCCATCATCACGCCAAGCATCGGGTTGACCTGGCTCTTGCGTCCGCCGATCAGTCCGTGCGCGTGGATGATCGCGATCCGCTTCTTGCCCTTGAGTCCCACGCTCTCGCGCGTGACCTTGGCGTAGTCCTCCTGTCCCACCGTCTCGAGTTCGTCGTCGTCCTCTCCCTTGAGTTTGTCTTTCAGCTCGCTGAAATAGAGGATCTCGTCGATAAGGCCGGCCTCGACGGCTTCTTCCGCCGTGAAGATGGCGTATTCCATGCACTCTATGAGTTTTTCTTCGCTCAGGCCGCGGCCTTCGGACACCGCCCCCATCGTCAACTCCCAGATATCCTCGAGGATCCAGGTACGCATTTCGCGCGCCTCGGGAGACATGTTCTTGCGCATCACCATCTCGGCGGCGCTCTTGTAGTCGGCGATCTTGTGGATGTCGGACCTGATCCCGAGCTTGTCGAGCAACCCCTTTGTGTACATGACCGTCATGCCGAGCCCTACGAAGTACACTTCACCCGGCGGGGGCATGAAGATCGAGTCGCACGCCGAGGCGAGCAGGACCGTCTTCTTTTCGAGCCCGTCGCTGTAGGCGTAGACCGGCTTGCCCGCTTCCCTTATCTTGAGGATTTCCCCGCGGATCTCCTCGATCATCCCCAGCCCCAGCCCGTTGTTTCTCGAGAGCTTGAATATGACGCCGGCGATGCGATCATCGACACGGGCCTTCTCCAGGTTGGAGAGGATGCTGTGGAGCGTCTCCGGTTTGTCGCCGATCAGCGACTCGGGTATGTTCTGCGGTGGGTCGTAGGCCATTATGTCGCCGTATATGTCGATGACGAGATACGACCCTTCCTTGACTTCCGGCTTCTTGCCCGCCTTCATGCTGGCGCCGATGCCAACCACGAAGACAAACACGAGCGCCACCAGGATGATGTTCGCCACGAGTACGGCGAAGAACGTCTTGATGAAGCTTTTCATAACAAGGATCTCCTTTGAGTTTGCGAAGCATCCCGCGCCATAATAAATCCAGCGTGGGATTGCGAAGCATCCCGCGCCATAATAAATCCAGCGCGGGATTGCAGATTAGGATTACGTCATCGAGTCCTGAATATCATCCTCCGTGATCCCGAGGATGTACAGGATGTTTTTGAGCTTCTTGTGCGCCAGTTTGGTGCCCGCCGACTGCGACAGTCCCTGTCCCGCGTTGTAGGCGATGCCGAGCCCGGCCTGGCCGAGCATGAGCCGGTCGTTGGCGCCGTCTCCGATGGCCACTGTCTGGTCGAGCAGGATGCCCCGTTCTGCCGACACGCGGTTGACGATCTTGGCCTTTTCCGCGTCGTCGACGACTGCGCCGGTGATGCGGCCGGTCAGCTTGTCGTCCTTGAACTCGAGCCGGTTGGCGTAGGCGAAGTCGAGTCCGAGTTGCTCGACGAGGTCGTCGGCGAATATATGAAAGCCGCCGCTGACGACGCCCAGCACAAAACCCAGGCGCTTGAGGGTGGCGACGAGCACTTCGGCCCCCTCGGACAGCCGAAGGCCGTCCCGGATGCGCTCGATCGCGTCGCGGTCGAGCCCCTTGAGCAGGGCGACGCGCTGACGCAGCGATTCCTCGAAGTCGATGTCGCCGCGCATTGCCTTCTGCGTTATCCGCGAGACTTCCTCGCCCACGCCGGCGGCGCCGGCCATCTCGTCGATCACTTCCATGTCGACGAGCGTCATGTCCATGTCGAAGAACACAATCCGCTTGCCCTTGCGGTAAGCGTCGAGACGCTGGACGGCAAGGTCGACGCCGAGTTCGTGACTGACGTCGATGAGCCCCTCCTTGAGGCGCGGCACCACGCCGTTGCCTCCCGCGTCGACGAGGAGTTCGATGCACTCGGCTTCCCGGCGGGGGCCTTCGGCCGTCCGCCCGCCGAGGTTGGCGATCTTGACGATGTTGACTTTTTCGCGCGCGATCACGGCGGTGATGCTGGTCAGCGCCCGCGTGTTGCCGAAGAACGTGATCACGATGAGGTTCTTGTCGCGCAGTCGGCGCAGTTCGTTCTCTGACAGCAGCTGAAAGTCGAGACTCATCCCGAGATGATGGGCCTCGAAGAGCAGGTCCTTGAGCACGGTGTCGCGCCGCGAGTTTTCGCCGCTGAGGTCGAAGAGAAAGCTCAGCGCGAGAAAATCCTGGAGCGCCGCCTGGTCGATGTCGGCGATCTTGACATTGTGCCTGTCGAGGATTTTGCTGAAAGCGGCCGTGATTCCGGGACGGTCGCGCCCGGAAACAGTCACGACGACGAAGTCCTTGTTTGCACTCATGTGGTCAGTCTAGTCGATCTTGCCCGCGTAGATGTCCATGATCGTTTGCAGAAACTCGATCGCTTCGTCCCACGGACGCTGGAAGGAGTTGCGGCCGATGATGGACCCGAAGCCGCCGCCGTCGCGGATGGCGCGGATCTGGTCGAACACTTTCTTGTCGGTGGCCTTGCCGCCGCCGGAAAAGATCACGATGCGCCGGCCGTCGAAGGCGCCCTGGACGACGTTGGCGACGCGGTCGGAGAGTTTCTTTATGGGAATCTTCTCGGACAGGTAGACCTTTTTGGCGGCCTCCTGCTCGAGGTGGGTGCTGGGCAGCTTGACCTTGATGATGTGCGCACCCAACTGGGCGGCAATCTGGGCGGCGTAGGGTGCGACATCGGCCGCCGTCTCGCCGGCCGTGCTCAGCGCGGTGCCACGCGGATACGCCCACACGATGACAGCGAGACCGACTTCGCGCGCCTCTTCGGAAAGATCGCGAAGCTGCTGGTACATCTCGCGCCACCAGATAGACCCGGGATAAATGGTGAACCCGATGCCGACGCAGCCGAGACGGAGAGCGTCGTCCACGCTCGATGTCTGCGCAGGAATGGGGTCGTCTTCCTTGACCAGGCTGTCGTGGTTATTGATCTTGAGGATCACGGGAATCCTGCCGGCGTACTCATCGGCAATGCACTGGAGTTGTCCGAACGGCGCCGCGTACCCGCTGCAACCGGCCGCGATGGCGAGTTTGACGTGGTACTCGGGGTCGTACCCGGCGGGGTTGACGGCGAAGGTCCGCGAGGGGCCGTGCTCGAAGCCCTGGTCGACGGGCAGAATGACGAGCTTGCCGGTGCCGGCGAGGCGGCCGGTCATCAATAGTCGGTAAAGATTGGCGCGAACGCCGGGATTTTCTGACCTGTAATTGTCGAGTATCTTCTGTACGGGCGCCGGCACGCGCCGGACCTTGTGTGAGGTAGCCACTGGTGTCCTCCTGCGATATGGATGGGATGGTTTCTTCCAACTTTGGTGCCCGCCACTATATCACATCTGGATAAGTAATTTGTAAAAACAACTTTTTGCAGACGTCTTTCACCGGGCGGAACCCCCGATCG
>CBDVDJ010000010.1:0-15628 GCA_965372695.1 uncultured bacterium | reverse complement strand
CCCTCGGCCAGCGCGGCGAGCGTGTCCCGCGCGGCCTCGTATTCGCCGCGAAACGCAAACAGGACGCCCGTGTAGTACCACGCCGTCTGCTGCAGCGTATAGATCCCCGACCCCTCGAGGCTGGTGAAGTAGTGTTCTGCGTCCGAGAACTCGCCGGTGCCGAGGTAGACGTCGGCAATGCGCGCGGCGAACACATCTCCGATGCGGCGCGAGTTGACGGCGCCCGTCTTGTAAGCCGCGAGCGCCTCGCGGGGCTGCTTGAGGCTCCTCAGAAGCAGGTCGCCCCGCTCGAGGTTGGAGCGTTCCGCGTATTCGGAGTTGGGGTATCCCCGCGATATCTCGTCGTACTCCCTGACCGCCTTTTCGATCCACGCGCGCGTCTCCGTTGCCGAAACGCCCGGAACGGCGCCCGACCCGAACCCGACATAGATCGTCGCCAGCATGTACTTTGCGCGGTCGGTTCCGGCCGACCTGGGGTGGTTGTTCGTGAACACGTCGAGTGCGCGCACACCGAGCTCGAGGTAGCGCCGCCTCTCCGCCCCCGGTTTGATCTCCGCTGTAATAATGATCTGCTCGGCCAGGGTCAAGAGTACCGCCCCGTCCGATTCCTTTTCGCCGTCGGCCTGTATCGCCATGTCGAGGGCCGGCTCGAGCATCCCCTGTTTGAGGTACATGGCGGCGAGAATATCGAGCGTGACGTAACGGCTCCCCGTCCGCGCGTCGAGACGGTCATTGAGATATTCAATGAGCGCGATGCGGTCGTCCTGGCCGACCTCGTGCATCATCTCCATGATCCGGTCGCGCGTGAAGCGGTAGTTGCCGGGGCGTCCGTCGACGTAGTAGAGGTATTCGCCCAGCGCTTCGCTGTACTGCCGGGCCGAGCGGTGCAACTCGGCGATTTCCATCGTGAGGGCAAAGTGGTTCTTGCTCCGTCCCCGCCCCTCCGTGTAGACGTCGAGCGCTTCCTGGTACCGTCCCGCGTCGCGCAGCGAGTTACCCACCGCCTTGTACGCGTTCACGGCGTACTGGTTGGCCGAGAGCAGGCGGTCGAAGACGGCCATCGCGTCGTCGCGGCGATCTTCACCCAGGTACATCGTACCCAGCGCCTTGCCCGCCTCGATACTCCGCGGGTTGATGTCGAGCGCCCGGAGGTAGTACACCGCCGCCGAATCGGTCCGCTCCATCACCTGGAACGCGTAACCCATGCGGTATGCGATGCGGTCATTCTGTGGAAATTTCGTGTCGAGCGCGCGCAGGACGGCCAGCGACCGCGCCGGGTCGCTGGAGAGGTACCTCATCGCCTCCGCCATACGCGCCGTGATCTCGTACTGGTCGTTTCGCTGCGGGGCCGTGCGGGTGCGCTGGGCCACTACTGTCCCCACACCACCGGCCCACGGCAGAGACAGCGAGAAAATGGCGCAAAAGAGCACGGCTGCGGTAATCGCAGCCCGGCGTGACCATGTGTTGCTCATTAATATACTAATGACTTTCCGTCTCGTTGCGGTGATCCCGGCGGGTGTCAGGAGCCCCCGCCCCGGGTCGCCGACTCCTCGGCCAGCGCCCGGAAGTAGAGCTTGATCAGGTCTTCGAATTCACCCGGCGCTTTGAGCTGCATCGCTTTGCGAATCTCGTCGCGGAGCGACTGAGACTCGGGTCCGTCCGGGCGGGCGCCGAGGCTCTTCGAGAAGATGTCGTCGGCCGTGACGCTCTCGCGCTTCTGCTCGTAGTCACGCGAGTTCACCGAGCGCTGGGCATCCAGCATCCGGCTCAGTATGTTCTGTTCACGCCGGACGAGGTCCTGGTCGATGTTGCCCTCCTCGAGCGCCCGCGACACCCGTTCCATTTCCTCCATGGCGCGGTCGAGGCGTCCGAGGAGGTCCTGGTTCTCGTTCATCGATTTCTGGATTTCCTCGGCGAGTTCCTTCAGCCCGCGCTGCTGCGCGGCCATCCGGTCGAGCTGCCCCTGGCGCTCCTGCCGCAACTGCTCGGCGGTCCGCTGGAGTTCCATCATCGACTTCGTCTGGCCGAGAATGTCCTGCTGCTGCGGGATCATCTGCTGCAGCATCTGCTGCGCCGTCATCTGGCCGCCGCCCCCGCTCTGCGAACACTGCTTCGCACTCCGCAGCATTTCGATGGTCGCCTCGTTGAGCGATTCCGTCGCATTGCTCGCGTGCGCCGTCGACATGAAGGGCCGGTTCTGCTCGAGGAACAACACCGAGTTCTGCATGCGCTCGATGGTGGCACCCAGCGCTTCCATCAGCTTGGGCGAAATCGAAAGCGACATGCCGGCCAGCTTGACGATCTCGTCGGCGATCTTCTCGGTCGCCTTGAGGTAGCTGTTCTGCGTCTGTGCCATCTCCTTGTAGTCCAACGCCCGGCCCCCGCGCTTGTCGTCCTGCAGCTGCATGCCGAGTTCTTCCTGCTTGAACGAGAGGTCGAGCGTCTGCCTCGCATACTTCTGCAGGTTGATCGCCATCTTCTGCCCGCTGCTCTGCTGCATCGACTGCTGCGCCTGCTGCGTCTTCTGGAACAGGCTGATGAGTTTGTCCATCGCTTCCTGCTGCTCCTTCATCGCCTGTTGCTTCTGCGACATCTGCAGGTTCTTCGACGCCTTGCGCATGTTCTTCTGCGGTCCGGTCTTCTGGTCCATCTGCTTCGAGGCGTCTTTCATGTCTTGCGCCGACTCGGGGTTGGTCTCCATCATCTCGCCGGCGAATTCCTCCATCGAGTCCTTGAGCTCGTCGGCCTTCTTCGCCAGGTCTTCCTGCCGCTCCGACAACTCGTTCATCTCCTGCTGGTCGCCCGCGTCGGCATCGGACGTCTCGTCGTTGAGCTCCTTCTGTTTCTGCATCAGGTCCTGGCTCTTGCGCACCATTTCTTCCATCTGCTGCTCCTGCTGGATCTGCTTGAGCAGGTTGGCCGTGCGTTCGAGCTTCTCCAGCATGTCCTGGGCGGACATGTCGATGTTCTCCAGGGCTTCGCGAATCTCTTCGGGGCTCAGCTTCTCGACCGACTCCTTGAGCTCCTCCATGTACTTGCGCAGCTCCTCGCTGTCGATCTGTTCGAGCAGGTCGCGGATCTCCTCGAGCTTTTCGCCGATCTCCTGCGACGTCATCTGGTTGTCGGCCAGCTCTTTCATCGTCTCGTCGAGCGACTTCTTGATCTCGTCCAGCGCCTCTTCGACGGCCTTCTGCTTGTCGAGCGCCGAGTCGATCTCCCTCTTCTGGCTCCACTCCATCTTCTCCGTCTTCACGAACTCGCGGGTGATCTTCTCGAGGCGCTCGCGAAATTCCTCGCTGTCCTTCATCGCCTGATCGAACAGGTCGCCCCGCCGGTCTTCCTCGTTACGGATGCGGTCGTACAACTCGGCCATCGTCGGCACCACGATCTGGAACAGGCGGCTGCGGGCCACGCCGGGGCCCGTGACCACGTTATTGTCGGACACCTGGATGTAGTATTCGATGTAGTTGCCGGGAAACAGCTCGATGTCGCCGAGGTTCCACTCCCAGGCGACGGCGACCTCCCGGTCTCCGCGCCGGGTGCCGAGGGGGATCGAGAGCCGCGTAAATTTTTCCTCGCCACTGCGGCGGAAGTGGAGTGACGACCGGCGTATCCCGTAGTCGTCGGCGGCGACGAATCCGATGGCGAGCTTCCTCGTGCGCGGCAGAGCCGTATCCATGCCGGGTTCGAGGACGTCGATCGACGGCGCGTGGTCCTTGTATACCTCGATCGTGTAGACGAGCGGGTCGTCGGTCCGGTGACCGATCGTGTCTTCCAGTATCACGCTGTAGTGTCCGTCTTCCAGCGCCTGGAACTCGAACTCCACGGCGCGCCCGTCGAACGCGATCCCCGTCTCTTTGCCACCGTCGAACTTGACCCAGGCGCCTGACAGCGGATTGTTGGCCGTGCCGCGGACGACGACCCGGGTGCCTTCGAGCGCCTGCACGTTGCCGCCGTTGTCGTCGAGCGTGACTTTCGCTTCGCCCGTATACTCCGGCGGCGTGAGTTCGACAACGAGGCCGGTGAGTATCGGCTTGTGGACGACGGTAATCGTGTAGATGTCGCTGCGGTGTTCGCCCGACTCGAAAAAGTAGGACACCGTGTGACGCAGATCGGTAAACGTGTACTCGTAGCGGTCTATGTACGAGCGGCCCGCCGCTTCGGGATCGCCGGCCCGCGACAGTTCCGTCGGTTCCGTTTTCCAGAAATCCTCGGAGAGGTTGTAGCTGACCGTCACTTCGTGCTCGGTCTGCCCGAAGTCGAGCCCCGCGACTTTGACGTTGCTCCCCGCGAGAACGGTGATGTTGCCGGGCGTCGCGTGGATGTTGGCGCGGTGTTCGACGGCGGAGACGGACGACGGCGCCGCCACGCGCCGGCCCGCGCCGGTGAAGAGCGAGGGATTGAACAGCGAGATCAGGAGCAGGATCACGAGTCCACCGTACGCCACCGGCATCAGCGCGAGGTCCTTGCGGCTCAGGAACAGGTAGCGCACCTGCAGGCCTTCGATCGAGTCGACCGCCCGCTTGATCACTTCGTCGACGAGCGGCGCCGAGTAGCGTTCCTTGACTTTTTTATCGTTGGAAAATTCGAAGCCGGCCCGGAGCAGTTCGCGCAGGTCCTTGCGGCGCTCGACTTCGTCGGCGAGCCGGTCGACCCCGGGGATGCGCAGGATGGGCCAGACGACGAGATAACCGAACAGCGCGACAAACGTCGCGATGGCGGCCCGGCTCACCATCGTGGTCTTCCACAACTCGGGCTGGTCCGCCGCCGCCGTCCAGACGATCAGCGCGAGGTAGACCCACGCGCCCAGCGCGACGAACGACACCATGCCCGCCGCCGCCTGCAGCGCGACCGTCCGCCGCCGGACGACCTTGAGCAGATCCCGCAGCTGGTTCCTGTATCGTCTGCCCTGATCCATTGTGCTCCTTCCGTGGTCCCTTCCTCCCGCCCCGCCCTTGCCGGGGCCCCGACCGGGGCGCCGCGGCCTACATCAGCGCGTTCTGCATGATGGCGTACATCAATATATTTACGGCCATCTTCGTGGCAAGTTCCCGTTTGTCGGGCGGGTCGCCGTGAACCGAGGCGTCCTCGAGCCCGTCACCGATGTCGGACTCGTAAGAATAGAACAGCACCAGCCGCCCGTCGACGGTCACGCCGAACCCCTGCGGCGGCTTGCCGTCGTGCTCGTGGATCTTGGGCAGCCCCCGCAAGTCATAGAAACTATGGAAGATCGGGTGTGTTCCGGGCAGCTCTTCCAGCCGCTGTTCCGGGAACAGCTCGCGTACCATGGCCCGGAACGACTCGTCCATGCCGTAATTGTCGTCGGCGTAGAGAAAGCCGCCCGCCTCGAGGTGCCGGCGCAGGGCGCTCAGTTCTTCCGGGGCGAGTCGGATCGTCCCGTGGCCCGTCATGTACAGGAACGGATAAGCCCTTAAATTCTCGTCCGTCAAGACGACGACCTTTTCCCCGGGCTGGGTCCTGACACCCGTGCGCCTCTCGAACTCGGCCAGCCAGTTGGAGATAGACGACGGGTCGGAGTACCAGTCGCCGCCGCCGCCGTACTTGACGCGGGCGATCCGCACACCGAACTCTTCGGAAGGATCGCCGGTCGGCATCTGCGCCCCGGCGGTCGTAGATGTAACGTAAAAAAAAAACGCCGCCAGGGTGAGACGGAGGCCGATCGAGTTTCTGGAAGTGTGACGGGACGGCTGCATAAGCGATCAATTCATCCGGTGAAGTCTGGAACGGACGGTTGTATCTGCGCACAGGTAGTATAGTTAACCCGGCCCGCAAACGCAATCCACGTTCGGCGCCGCCGGCGCCGGCCCTCGAAACAGCCCGCTGGCCCATCCGCCGGCTATCTGTTATAATGGCACGACTTGCACGATACGTGCCCCTCTCAAAATGACCACGAAACCCGGCAATAGCGACAAAAAGCGGCAGCGCCCGAAGAGCGGCGGGAAGCACCCCGGCAACACTCCGGCCGGCGGGCAATCCGTCACGCCCGCGCCCCCCCCGCCGGGAGCCACGGGATTGGCAGGCTGGTTCTCCCGGCCCTTCCGGGCGGCGGCGACGGTGTTCGCGTTGTCGTTTCTCCTCTACGCCAACACGCTCGGCCACGATTTCGTGTGGGACGACCGCGACCTCATCGTCGACAACTCCGCGGTGGCCACGCTCGACGGCGACACCGTCACCAGGATCTTCCGCGAGGACTTCTGGGCGGGGCAGCCCGGCGGCGGCTACTACCGCCCGCTGGTCACGTTGTCGTACCACGTCCAGTACCAGGTGTTCGACGGCAGCCCGGCCGGCTTCCACCTGGTCAACGTGTTGTGGAACGCGCTCGTGTGCGCGCTCGTGTTCGCGTTCGTGTACCTGCTCTTCGGTAACCCGGCGTTCGGCCTGGCCGCTTCGCTGATCTTCGCCGTCCACCCCGTCCACACGGAGAACGTCGCGTGGGTCGCCGGGCGCACCGACGTGTTGTCGACACTCTGGGCGATGGTATCGCTGGTATTCTACACGCTGGCCCGTCTGCGCACGCGCCGCGCGCGCTACGCGCGCTACGCGCGGTGGTTGTGGCTCGCCGGGGCGCTCGCCGCGTTCTTTCTCTCGCTCCTGGCCAAGGAATCGTCGGCGTTTCTCCCGCTCGTGATCGTCATCCTCGAGGCCGGCCCCTTCGAACGCCTCCGCAATGCGTCAAAACGGTCGTGGCTGAGGCCGGCGCTCTACTTCGCCGTCTTTGCACTCTACCTGATACAGCGCCACGCAGTGCTCGGCGCTTTCGGCTCGACGTACGACGCCTACGCACCCGGTGCGCTGGGCGCCATCGCCCTGCCGCTCTCGATCCTCGGGGGCTATGCGCTCAAACTCATCTTCCCCTTTCAATTGAGCGGCGAGTACGACGCCCCCATCCCCACGTCTTTCGCCGGCCTCCACGTGATCGCCGGCCTCGCCGTACTGGCGGCGGTCATCTACGGCGCCGTCCGCTACCGCCGCCGCCCCGATGTGGTCCTCGGAGCGGGCATTTTCCTCTTCGGTTTCGGGCCGGTGGCCAACCTCATTCCCATCGGCGAGATTTCGGCGGAACGATTTCTCTATTTTCCGTCGCTGGGTTTCGCGCTGGTCGCGGGCGGATTTATTTCGTCGGCGATGGTGGCAAGATCGATCGCTTGGCGCGAAGCGGCGAGGGACGGGTACGTCGCGTGGCCCGGCATGAAGCCATCGCTGGCCGGCAATCTCGTGTTTTTGTTTGTCGTGGTACTCGCCGTCTTCGGCGCGCGGACCGTCATGCGTAACGCCGACTGGAAGAACGAAGAGATCCTGTTCGCAAAAACCGTCCAGGCCACTCCGACGAGCGCGCGGGCCCACCTCAACGTCGGCAACGTCGCGCGGCGGCAGGGGCGTCTCGCCGAAGCCGTCGCCGCGTATAACCGCTCACTCCGGATCGATCCCGGCTATCCCGACGCGTTGAGCAACCTCGCCGGCATCCATGCGTCTCAGGGACGTATCGACGAAGCGCTGCCGCTGATACTGCGCGCGCTCGAGAAGGCACCCGACGACATCACGCTGCTGAACAATCTCGGTTCGATCTACTTCCAGAAGAGTCGTTTTTCCGACGCGGCGCAGCTCTTCGAACAATCGCTCGAGATCGATCCGCAACAGCCGGTCGCCCACTACAATCTCGGCCTGATCCGCTTCGAGGAGGGCAAGCCCAACGCGTCGCGGCGGCATTTCGAACGCGTCGCCGGCCGGGGCCCGCAATTCGTCCGGTCGTGGTATTACCTGGCGGTGCTGGAGGATGAGAGGGGAAACGTGGATACGGCAAGTCAGCTCGCGAGCAAGTTCCTGTCCGAATACAACCGCGACGACAACTTCAGCCGGCGCGCCCGGGAACTCGCCTCAAAACAGTGAGCCCGGCCGCCGGGCACCCCTGTTCGCCCGACGACCGGACCCTCCTTCGCTCGCGTCAGCGAAGGGCACACTCTTACCATGCGAGCGGTAATCGAGTCGATCGTCGAGAACAGTCGGGCGCGGGCGCACCTCTCCATTGTAGTTGTGTACGCCATTGCGTTCCGGCTCCGTTAACCGGAACGACTTTCCACGGCGTACGTGTGCCACATTGCAGACTATCAAATAAAATTTAAATCGCGATGAGCGTTCGGGCGAGAAGCGGTTCCTCCGCTGAAGTGATGGGTCGGTATCTATTACACTAACAGCATATTTGTTCCGCGCGGCAGTGTCAAGAGTTAATTGTCAGTTTTACAGACGACACACCGGCGACGCAGGGAACTGCCTCTCGCGGCTGGACAGACTCCCCCCGTCTTCACTATAATATTGAAATCCGCACTTCGGGAAAGGACCGCAATGCTCGTTGCCATCATTCTCATCGGGGCCGTTCTGTTCGCACTCGCGTACCGGTTCTACGGCCGCTGGCTGGACCGGCAGTTCGACATCGACCCCGGCCATACCACGCCCGCGCACAAGAACTACGACGGCGTCGATTACGTACCCGCGCGCACACCGGTGCTGATGGGACACCACTTCGCGTCGATCGCCGGGGCGGGACCAATCGTCGGGCCGATCATCGCCGTGTCGTTCTTCGGGTGGCTGCCGGCTGTGTTGTGGATCATCCTCGGTTCGATCCTGATCGGCGGCGTGCACGACTACTCGGCGCTCGTGGTTTCGATCCGTAACCGGGCCAGATCGATCGCCCAGGTCGCGCGACGCCTGATGAGCCCGATGGCGAACAAGCTCTACCTCGTGTTCATCTGGCTGGCGATGGTGTACGTCCTCACCGCCTTCGTCGACCTGACCGCGTCGTCGTTCACCGCCGACGGGGGCGTGGCGTCGTCGTCGACGATGTACATCGGCCTGGCGCTGCTGCTCGGATTCCTCGGTTACCGCCGGCGAATGTCCCTCGGCCGGCTGAGCTTCGTGTTCGTGCCGCTCGTCTTTTTTGTCATCTGGCTGGGCCAGCAAGTGCCGATGCCGGCGCCGGCGGCGCTGGCTCACGGCGACCCCAGAACCACCTGGTCGGCGATACTTCTCGGATACTGTTTCTTCGCTTCGATCACGCCCGTGTGGGCGCTCCTGCAACCGCGCGACTACCTCTCGTCGTTCCTCCTGATCGCCTGCATCGTCGGGGGCCTCGCGGGGATCGTGTTCGGCGGCTACACTTACGACGCCCCGCCGTTCCTCGGGTTCAACACCAGCCTCGGCATGCTGTTTCCCGCCCTGTTCATCACCATCGCGTGCGGCGCGTGCTCGGGTTTTCATTCGATCGTTGCGTCGGGCACGACGGCCAAGCAACTCAACAACGAACGCAACGCGCGGCCCGTCGCCTACGGGTCGATGCTCGTCGAAGGAATGCTCGCCCTCATCGCCGTCTCGGCAATCGTCGTGGCCGGAGGGTCGCTCGCCGGCAAGGCACCGCCCATCGTGTTCGCCGAGGGAATGGGAAAGTTCGTCGGCACGCTGGGGATTCCCCCCGCACTGGGAACTTCCTTCGGGTTGCTCGCCCTGTCGACGTTTCTGCTGACGACTCTGGATACCGGCACCCGCCTGGCGCGCTATATACTCGAAGAGTTGTTCAACGTGCGGGGAATGAAGGCACGCGTGTTCGCCACCATCGTTACACTGGTTCTGCCGATGTGGCTCTCGCTGACCCGTTTCAGCGACGCCCAGGGCAACACGATCCCGGTGTGGCGTGCGATCTGGCCCGTGTTCGGCGCCACCAATCAGCTGCTCGGCGCGCTGGCGCTGCTGACGGTGAGCGTGTGGCTGCGCCGGACCGGACGCCGGTCATTCTTCACCGTCATTCCGATGGTATTCATGTTCGCCGTCACGCTGCTCGCGCTGGTACAATTGGTCATTCGCGAGCAGTTCAACGTCATCGGCGTCATAGCCGCGATGCTCCTCGTCCTCGCGATCATACTGATCGTCGAGTCGGTGCGGGCGTTCACCGGCGGTCTCGTCGCCGACGACGTCGTCGCCGGCGAGCCCACCGCCACCACCGCCGCGGGATTCGAAGGCGGCAAGGTCTGCTAGAAAAGGTTAATCGACAACCATGGATGAAAGCGTAAAGAAAGCCGCGAGAAAAATACTCAACGTGTTCCGCCAAAAGAATCTCGGCGCCCGCGGGTTCGTCCACTTCGACGAGTTCACAAAGGCCCGGGCGATCGTCTGGGACCGGGGGTTCATCAAGCACGAAAACCAGAAGGAAGCGCTGATCTATCTGCGTCAAAACGGATACGTCGACGAATCGGACGCCGGTCTCGAACTGACCGAAAAGGGCGCCTCGGCAATCAAAAAGCTGTAAAGCCACCCTTCAACCCGCTCATACTATATAATAGAGCGAGCGTCATCATCCCGATGGCGGCGATCCAGCTGCCGATCACGCGTACGGCGACCTTCGTCCACGGCCGCCGCAGCGACAGGACGAATCCCGCGCCGAGAGACACCAGGATCACGCCGGCGCCCACAACTCCCGCTTCGAAATTGAACACCACCATCTCCGGCCGCATGGCGGAGCCGTTGGCAATTCCGTGCGAGAGCCCGAACACGCCGGCGAGCACGGCGAGCGTCCACGGCGGCAGGCGGCGCGCCAGGGCGACGAGCCCCCCGAGGACGATGAACGACGCCCCGTTGACGTAGAGCACCCATGGCGAAGCGGCCGCGTTGTGTCCCAGGGCCACACCGGCGAGCAACCCCGCCGCGAAGATACCCATAACGAGGCGGGCGCCCTTCGCCCCCTGCTGTCCCGACAGCAGGCCGATGGCTACGATGGGTAAGACGTGTCCCAGCGAGGACAGCGGGTGGATGAGTCCCGCATAAAAATCGCCGAAACGGGCGTCGACGAGGTGTGCGTGCGCCGAGGCCGGCGCGAGAAGCACCGCTCCGACAAGCGATATCAACCCTCGTTTCTTCATGACAACGCCTGCACGAGGAAGTATATGCCGACCGCCGCGACCACCACACCACTCGCCCGCACGACCTTTGCGCCGAGAGGCCATTTATTGACAAGCCCGATCGCGATCCCGGACACGTGGAGCAACCCCGTGGTGAGCACAAAACCGGCGCCGTAAGCGAGCGGCGTCGCCGATTGCGGCAGTTCGGTGCCGTGCGCGTAGCCGTGGAAGATCGCGAAGACGCCGACGATCGAGGCGGCGGCCCACAACGGCGGACGAAGCGCCAGCGCCACCACGGCGCCCAGGACGATCGCCGACAGCGCGATTCCGATCTCGACGGGCGGCATGGGCACCCCCCGCACACCGAGCACTCCGCCAAAAGCCATCACGATGGGAAACGTCACCGGCAGGATCCATATCGCGGGTTTTCCCAGTTGCGCACCCCACATGCCGACGGCCACCATGGCGACGACGTGATCGAGCCCCGAAACCGGGTGCAGGAAACCGCTGGCCAGACCGCCGGCGACGTCACCCGTCACGTGCGCCCATGCCCGCGCCGGCACGAGCATCAACAGTGCAAAGACAAGTTTCCTGTTCATCTCTCCACCTACGAAACAAACATGGCGACGAATCGTCCGACAAACCACACGGCGGCGATCGACCCCATCGCGTACGCGGGCAGCGGTTCTCCCCACGCGGGCAACCGCAGCTCCATGCGCCGCCACGACGCCAACAGCGCGAGCGCGATCAGTATGAAGAGCACCTGGCCGATCTCCACGCCGATATTGAAGAACAACAACGCCAGCGGCACGGCCGACTGCGGAAGCCCCAGGCTGACCAACGCGCTGGCAAAGCCCAGGCCGTGAATGAGGCCGAAGGCGAACGATACCAGCCACGGACGCCGGATCGTCACCGACGTCTCGCCGCGTCCCGCGCGCACGAGTTCGGCGGCGAGAAAAACGATGCTCAGCGCGATGGCGGCGTTCAAAGGCGGCGCCGGCACGTTGACCAGGCCGAGCGTGGCCAGCGCCAGCGAGATGCTGTGCCCGACGGTGAACGACGTGATTGTTTTCAAGAGAAGCCGGAAACCCTTCGAGAGCAGCAGCAAGCCGAACACGAACAACAGATGGTCGATACCGAGGAGGATGTGTTCGATTCCCATACGCAGATAATCGCGGACCGCCACCCGGCCGGCGGCCTCTTTGCTGATCTCGATCGACGCGGACTCCGGCCGTATCAACTGCGTGAACTGCGTGCCGTCGGCGAGCGTCACCTTGAGGAGCACGTCGGTGAGCGTCAGCTCCAGACCCGAGATGGTAACTGTCTGTCCCACGAGCGGGGTCGTGCCGGCGTCGATGTTCCACAGCATCGTCTTGACGCCGGCGCCGTAAATCGAGACCGCCTCCCTGTCTTCCAGCCAGCCCGACGAGAGGACGGGGTGTAGGGGCGTCAGCGCCGCGCCGCTCATCGGCTGCTTCCAGCACACGCGCACGCGCCCATCTTCGAACTCGGTGATTTCGAGAAAGCCCGGGCGGATTTCGTGGGCCACGGCGGGGAGCGCCGCGGCCGTCAACACCAGGAGCAGCAAAGCAATCCGGGCGGCGGGTCTATTCATCGCCTTGTGTCTCTATGATGACCGTGTATCTCTCGAGCATACTATTATAGAACGTCGCGCTGGCATTGCGCCGCCGCTGGCTGACCAGGTCACGCCGGGCGTCGGCACGAACGTCCTCCAGCGCGCGCAGCCACGACGGGGTAGTTTCGTGTACGTAGACGATGTGCACCCCGTAGGCGGACAGGAGCGGCCCGGTCCATTTTCCCGGTTCGGCGGTAAACACCCTCTCGGTAAAGTCGGTCGGACCAAAGAGCTCTTCTACTTCCGGCCGGGAGCGGGCATGAAAGTCCAGCGGCAGTACAAAAGGATCCCCGGCGGCGTCCGGCCGCACGGAGGGATCGCTCGAGGCCAGCATTCGGTCACGCACTTCGTTTGCCGCCGCGACGGCGCCCTTCATACCGCGGCGGTCGGCGTTGAAATACACGTGCGAGAAGGTCGCACCTTCGGGCACCCGGTATTTCTCCCTGTTTTCTTCGTAGTACGCGGCGATCTCCGCGTCGGTGGGGGGAACGGCAGTGGCGAAGTCCTCGGTGAGGAACTCGACTTTCTGCGCCAGTCGGCGGCGGATGACCACGTCGTCCTTGTCGAGCCCCAGGAGCCTCGCTTCCCGGTTGAGCACTTCCTCGCGGACGTGCTGGTCGACGATCCCCCTGAGTTCGTCCCGGGTCGGCGGGCGTTTGTACTGCGAGGTCCAGCGCGCACGCAGCCGGTCGACGTCGGCCGCCGTCACCCGGATCACGTCGTCGCGCGCGACGGTGTCGTCGCCGAAAACGGCGAACAGCACAAACAGAGCCGCTCCGATTACAAGAAAATGCAGGAGCGGCTCGCGCAGAAATCCACGCAGGGGATGGACCTTGTCCTCGAACTCGCGTTTCATGCCGTAAACTCTATCATACCCGCATTTTATAAACACATCCCTTTTGTTGCCCCTTCCACGGCAAGGTGCTACCCTCTCGAAAATCGAAGTACCGATATCTACCAGATCGGAAACGGCTGGTACCAGGTGCTGAATCTGACGGGAGGAGTCAGCGTGGCCGACAGTTCCGAATCCAGGCGCGGTATTCTGCAATTGAATCGCCTCGTCATGCTGACCGATGTCGTGTACGCCCTCGTCTTGTGGCGGATCTTCCAGCTCATCCCGCATCCGGAACACACCAACTGGTCACCGGGATTTTTCCTGTCGTTTTTTGCCGACAACGCCATGACGTACGTCCTCGCCCTGATCGGCCTCGCGGTGACGATCATCTACTGGATCCAGAACAATTCGCTTTTTGGCGACCTCGACAGAACGGACGGGCGTCACACCGCTCTGTCGATCGTCCAGTTGTTCTGCCTGCTGCTCTTCCTCAAAGCGCTCCGTATCAGCGTCGAGATGGAACCGTCGACGGGAACGAGAATACTGGAGAGCGCCGCCGCCGCACTCGTCGGATTCGTCGCGGGATGGGGGTGGTCGTATGCAATGAAGAACAGGCGGCTGCTCCACGACAGCGTTACCGACGAGCAGGCCCTCGAGAAGCGCGACCGCACGCTGGCCGAACCGCTGACGGCGCTTTTCACTATCCCCTTTGCGTTCCTCGGACCCTGGCTGTGGGAGGCGGCCTGGCTCGTCTACCCCCTGGCGGTCAAGCTCCTCGCGCGGCGGCGCGGCAAGCCCAGGGCGTGAGAGGGCGGCGTAGACCCCGCCCACTCAGCGTGTTAGACTCTCGCATTATGAGAAATTGGCACCGAACTATTGTGGCCGCGCTCGTGCTGGCCGCCCTCACGGCCGGCCTGTCCGCGCTCGCCCCTGGCGATTTGCGGGCGCAGATCCCCGGCACCAGCACGACCAAAACCGAAGCCCCCCCACCGAAAGACGAGCCCAGCGGGCCCCAGCCGATTCCCGCGTCGACGATCTCGATCAAGGCGGAAGAGACGGGCGAAGTCCTGCGGTCAATGCGCGACCGTCCGGATCCCGACCCCGACATCATGCCGATCAGCGAGGCCCTGCCCGCGCTCATGGGCCAGTTGCAGGACCTCCTCGAGGAGACGGAGGCACGGCTCAAGGGCACGGTGTCGTCCCGCGGACTCGAAGACCTCAAACGCCGCTGGAACCGCCACGAGCAGAAAATCAGCGACTGGGTATCCACTGTAAACGCGCGTGCCCAGTCGCTCGATCGCGACCTGGAAACGCTTCAGGAACTGCGCCTCACCTGGGAGGTCACCCGCGACGGCGGCACCGGAGCGGGTCTCCAGGAGGCCTTGCTCGAGATCGTCAACGCGTCGATCGAATCGATTCGCGAACTGGAAGATAAATTCGGCGAACGCCGATCCGAGTTGTCGACGGTGAAGGGCCAGGTCGACAACGCGGCAAACGTCGTACTCGACGCGTTCGACGACATCGACGCGGCACGCGATCAGACGCGTTTGAAACTCTTCGCCCTCGACTCCCGCCCGCTCTGGGAAGTGATCGCCAATCCACCCCCGCGAGTCCAGCACTGGGACCATATTGTCGCCGCCTGGGAAGAAAGCAAACGCGATCTCGGCGAATTCTGGCGAGCCTACCGGGATGAGTTGATCGTCCACGCATTCGCAATCGTGTTGCTCGCGATCATCCTTATAATCATAAAGCGGCGTTCACGCTCGATCGACCTCGACGGGCAGGAGCTCGCCGCGTCGGCCCGTGTTATTTCGCGGCCCTTGTCGACAACCGTCACGCTGTGGCTGCTCGGCACCCTTCTCCTGTTTCCCGACGCGCCCCGGATCGTCGATGAGCTTGCTACGGTCATTCTGTTCGTGCCGATTTTCCGGATCCTGCCGGCGCGGGCGGTAAAGAAAATTCCCGGCCTCCTCGCCGCGCTGGTCTTCGTCAATATCCTGGGAAGATTCATTGATCTGTTGACATACCTGTCGCCGCTGTACCGGCTGGCGTTGCTCCTCGAGACGATAATCTGCCTGGCCCTCATCGCGTTTTCGATGCGTGGTACCCGCACGGTACCGGGAGAGCCCCCATCGGTGTGGCGGCGCCTCATCCGGTTTATCCAGGGGGTCGCGGTCTTTTACCTCCTGGCCGCCATTGTCACCAACATCGTCGGCAACGTGTCGTTCGCCGGCACCGTCACCCGCACGGTTT
>CBDVDJ010000009.1:0-15646 GCA_965372695.1 uncultured bacterium | reverse complement strand
GCAGCGATATGACGTTGCTGGCCCCGTTGTCGAACAGCCCCGCAGGGGTGGGGGAATGAGTCGGTAAAGGATCCCCCGTGTGTTCGAACCCGCTGGTGCCGGTCACCCCGCTCCCCACCGATGGCTGCATCGCGCTCACTTCGAGACGTGACTCGGAATGGGCCGACAACGCCGTCTTGACGGCGCGCCGGACGAGACCGAAGAGGGCCTTTTCTTCGCGGATCCGCACCTCGAGCTTGCCGGGGTGAACGTTCACATCGACGTCTTCCGATGGAATACTCAACGACAACACCGCCACCGGAAAACGTTTGTACGGAATCACATTCCGGTAAGCGTCCTGCACCGCGTGCATCAGCGTTTTTTCCCGCACGGAACGCCGGTTGACGAAAAAGAACTGCTGCAGGCGATTCGAACGGGTGTGGGCGGGGAGACTCGTGAAACCGCGCACCGTCATCCCGCCCCCCGATTCTTCGACGGGAACGATGTGCTTCATCGACGTCCCCCCCATGACCGTAGCGACGCGCTCGCGCCACGTCGGTGAGGGCAGATAGTCGAGCACGTGACGGCTGTCGTCAATGTAGTGAAACTCGACTTCGGGCAGGATGAGCGCGAATCCGAGTATCGTTTCGAGGATCCGCTTGCGCTCGGTGAGCGGCGTTTTTAGAAAACGCTTCCGTGCCGGTATATTGAAAAACAGGTCACGCACCCGGACGATGGTCCCCTGTTCCTGCGGCGCTGGTTCACTGGCACTCAAGTCTTTGCCCTCGACAGCGACGCGCCACCCCTCACCATCGGTCCTCTCGCTCGAAACGATCTCGAAACGGGAAACGGAGGAGATACTGGCGAGCGCTTCGCCGCGAAAGCCGTAGGTGGAGATCCGGTGGAGGTCCTCGGGGCTCCTGATCTTGCTGGTCGCGAAGTTCCTCACCGACAGGACGACGTCTTCGGGTTGCATGCCCGCGCCGTCGTCGCGTACCTCTATCAGGTCTTCACCGGCGCCCGACACGCGGACCGTGATGCGGCGCGCACCGGCGTCGACGGCGTTCTCCACGAGTTCCTTGACCACCGACGCAGGGCGCTCCACCACCTCGCCGGCGGCGATCTGCCGCGTAACATCGTCTGGAAGTGTATGAATTTTTGGCATATTCGTCTCCGTGCCGTGTTCCCCGGGGCTCCGGCAACGTCAAAGTATCACGCGGCCGGGCGATGATACAACGAAAGTAAGCGTACAGACGCCCTTCAGCGGTGTTTTTCTGTTGAAAACCTGTGGATACGCGGGGGGGGCGGCTGCGCGGTCAGCCGTTGTGCCGGAAGGGCTCCAGGGCTTTTTCGGCCTCGTCGAGCATCGTCTCGGGCGTTTTCGCCGTCCCGGGGTAGAAGGTGTGGGCGACCAGGACGTCCGAGGGCTCGATGGAGATATCGGCGACGGCGGCGAAGTCTTTCAGGAGGTAGAGCATCAGGCGGCTGACGAGAAACCGGATCCGGCGTGACCCCTCGAGCGAGACCATGGCAAAGGTGTCGCGTCGGATCCAGCAGCCATAATCGGTCTTCCGGGTCCGGGTCTGGACGCCCCTGGTGATCTCGTCGACCAGTGCCAGGGCGGCGTGCTCGTCCTCGTCGAACATCGCGGTGAGGGGCTTGATCTGCAGCACCAGGAGGGAGAACGCGTGGTGGTAGCGGTCGGAACGCGACATTTCGCTCTCCATCACCTTTTTCATGCGCACCAGGTTTCCCCTGACCATTTCGTCGTACGTAATTTCGGGCGCTCTGGATCCCTGCCTGGCACCGGTCGCCGGTTGCGAGAGCGCTCTCAGGGCGGGCTCTGCGATGGAAACGACGTGTTTCATGATCGTGCGGTCGAGGTCGGAAAAGGTCGCGTCCTCGAGCGGGTTGGCGGGTCTTTTGTCATAAGCGATGATGCCGCCGCGAAACTGGTCCTCGACGAAGACGGGTGTGGCCAGCATGGAATGATACGCGGGCAGGTGCTCCCCCGCTTCCGGCGCGAAGTTCAGAAAGGCGACGCTGTACGCCTTCTCCTTCTTCTTGAGCTTCAGGAATCGCTCGTCATCCTCGTCGGCCCACGTTCCGACCCGGTCGGGCAGGCTCTCGAAACGGGACACCTTGCCCGTATCTCCGTCGCTCCCGATGATACGCACCGAAACGCGTTCGGCCTCCATCAGGTCGGCTACCATGCGCGAGAGGAACTCACACAGGTCATCGATCGTGCGGCAGGTCAAGAGCGCGGGGGCCGCGTCGGATACCCGGGCCAGCGCCTCCAGTTCGCGGCGCAGGTTCTTCTCCCGCTTTTCCGAAGCGATGAAACGGCTCAACTCGAGGGTGACGGAGTCCTTGATTACGAGAAACTCGTCGAGGCGCTGCGGGTCGCTGAACTCGAGCATCAAAACGCCGAGGACGTCCTTGAGGAACAACGGCACGAACGCGAAAGACGAAACATCGGGCAGAAGATCGCCGCCACGATCGACGGCCTCGGTCAATATGATCGGCCGGCGTTCGAGATAAGCACGGGAAAGGGCGCCTCGTTCGCAGCGAACCATCTCGGGCTGCGGCGATATTCGCCGGTTGGATCCCCCGAGGACGAGCCAGTCGCCCTCCTGCGTGCCGACGAAAATCTCGACGGTATCGGCGCTGACCAGTTCGCCGAGCAGGTTGGAGATCAGGGAAAACTTGGCCTGCGTCGAGATCAGCTTCTCGGAGAGCTCGCCCATCGACTGGCGCAGGTTCATCTCGCGGTGACGGATCTGGGTTTCCTGGAGCTTGAGCGATTCGCGGAGCACGCGCGAAATGCGCCCGCTCAGCTTCTGGAGCGCCGCCAGTCCGGCTTCGTTGAGCTCCTTCTTCTTCGAATCCGACGATACGTTGAGAACACCGAGGAGCTGATCGTCCCACTCGAGCGGCACCGATATTGCCGTCCGGATCCCCGACCGGTCGCGGTCGGCCGGGTATAGCGGAGGCCCTTCGGTCGCCGTAATGAGTTTGCCCTCGCGTTTTTTGGCGACGGAACCGGCGATGCCCTCGCCGAGCTTCTGGCGCGTATTCCGGATGACCCGTTCGCTGAGGCCGGTGGCGTAGGCAATGTAGAGTTCGCTCGATTCGCTCGAGTACAGCATGATCGACCCGGCGGTGGCCCGCGCCGCCTGGACGGCGACGTCGAGCAGGAACTTCAGCAACCGCTGCCGGTCGAACAGGCGCTCGAACGCGGCGAGCGTGTCTTCGACCGAGTAAACCTCGTCTTCGTCCGTGGGCTCGTCTTCGGGTACCGAATCGGGGATCCGGGCGGCGAACATCGCCATGGCTTCCGCCTGGGAGAGTATCCGGGTGCCGGATGCCGACAGGATGTTCAGCTCGGCCTGGAACTGGGCCCGGGGCTCGGTGACCACGACGTACTCGACCGGCGTCAGCCGGGCAAACTCATCGGGGCTGCTCACGCGCGTGATCCCGAGAATCTCCGCTATTTCGAGCCCGACCGCGCCAGAATCCTGGTCATACACGAACACAATCTCCACCTGCGATTGCTTGTGGAGCTCCCCGAGGGCGTACAGGTCTTTTTCCTGACCACCCAACAGACAACATCGCATCTTGTTGTTTATCATCGTATTATATGCTTTACCTCGCCCACCTTCCAAAGGCCGGCCGGCGAGCGGATTACAGGATTCGTTGAAGATATAGCAAATAGTGGACCATCGCGCCTGATGGGGGCACACAGTTGCGCCTGGGCTGGATTCAGCCGGACGGTTTGAGCCGGTCCTTGAGGCGCTTCAGAAACTGGAGGGCGTCGAGGGGTGTTGTGTTGTCGACGTCGAATTCCCGGATCTCGTCGGCCAGGCCATCCCCGCCGCTTTCCGCCCCTTCCCCGGACCGGGTAGCGGGCGGTTTGAAAAGGCTGTACTGGTCCCTGTTGGCCCGGATGTCGAATCCGTCCTGGAGCAACGACCGGCGAAGTTCGAGGGACTCGAGGATCTCCCCGGCGCGCTTCAGCACCAGCGCCGGCATGCCGGCGATCCTGGCCGCGTGAATGCCGAAGCTCTTGTCGCTGGTGCCGGAAACGATCTTTCGCAAGAAGATGATCCCGGATTCCCATTCCTTGATGGTGATCTTGAGGTTGACGAGGCGCGGGTAGTGCGAGCGCAGCTGGGTGAGCTCGTGAAAGTGGGTGGCGAACAACGTGCGCGGGCGCGCCTCGACGCCCTGCAGGAGATACTCCGTCACCGCCCACGCGATGCTGAGTCCGTCAAATGTGCTTGTGCCCCTGCCGATTTCGTCGAGCAGAACCAGGCTCCGGTCGGTCATCTTGCGCAGGATGGCGGCCGTCTCGTTCATTTCGACGAGAAACGTCGACTCGCCGCGGCTGAGGCGGTCGCTGGCGCCGACGCGGGTGAATATCTGGTCGACGATTCCGATGCGGGCGCGGTCGGCCGGAACGAACGACCCGATCTGGGCCATCAATACGATCAACGCCGTCTGGCGGAGAAACGTGCTCTTGCCCGACATGTTGGGGCCGGTGATCAAACCGAATTGCCGGCGCTCCGGGTCGAGGGTGATGTCGTTGGGGACGAACGCCTCGTCTCCCAGGCGTTCGAGGACCGGATGGCGGCCTCCGACGATTTCGAGCACGAGCGCGTCGTCCACGACGGGCCGGCGGTATCCGTACAGCCGGGCCGCGGCGGCCATGGACTGTACGACGTCGATGCGCGAGACGCCGGATGCGGCGCGCTGCAGCTGGGGTGTGGCGGCGCCGACCATATCGCAGAGACGCTCGAAGACCCGCTGCTCGGATTCGATGCGGCGGTCTTCGGTCTCGAGGATGAGCTGTTCCTTATCCTTGAGCTCTTCGGTATAGAAGCGCTGCGCCGAGACGAGTGTCTGCTTGGCGATATAGTCGCCGGGCACTCGCCCGGCGTTGACGTTGGTCACCTCGATGAAATACCCGAATACTCTGTTGTAGCCGACCTTGAGGTTGCCGATACCCGAACGTTCGCGTTCCCGCGACTCAAGGTCCGCGATCCATCGCTTCGCCTCTTCGCTGCCCTCTATCAGCTCGTCGAGATCGGGGTCGAACCCCTTGGCGATGACGCCGCCGTCGCGCAGATGCCCGGGCGGATCGGGGACCACCGCGCGCTCTATCGTGTCGCAGAGCGAACTGTGGTCGCCGAGGTCTCGAAGCGCCGACTTGAGGAACACCGGCTCACACTTTTCGAGAGCCGCCGCCAGCTCCGGGAGTTTTTCCAGCGATTCTTTCAGGGCGTGGAACTCGCGCGGAATCGCTTTGCGCGCCGCGATCCGCGCGGACAGGCGCTGAATATCGGCGATTCCCTTCAGCGCCCGCAACACTTCCTCAAAAAGCGCGTTATCCGAGTGGATCGCGTGGACGGCGTCGTGGCGTTCGTCGATCATGGCCACAACGGCGAGGGGCTTCTGTATCCAGCGTCGAAGCTCCCGCCCGCCCATCGGCGTCAGCGTCTTGTCGATGGTATGGATGAGGGTGGCTTTCTGGTGGCCTCCCCGGAGGGGCTCGAACAGTTCGAGGTTGGAAATCGTTTCCTCGTCGAGCGAAAGGAACGACACCCCGGCGAGTTTTTCGATCGAAATGACCTGGGGCATGGATACGTCGCGCAGCGTCTGACAGTGACCGAGGAGCGCGCCGACGGCGATTCGCTCCCTGTCCGTCAGCGAGTCGTTGATCGACGCCGCTTCGGCGCCGAACTGGCGCTCCACGGCCGCTTCGGCGAGTGCCGCGGAGAACTGCTCGTCGGCGAGCTCGGTTACATAGGGCCTGCCGAAGAACTGGACGAGGTCATCGATAACGCGGCGGTCCCCGGTGGCCGGGCACACCATTTCGCGGATTCGCTTCCCCTGGATCAGGTGGTGGAGGGAATCGAGGTCTTCTTCACCGCAGAGAAAGTCCCCCGTGCTGACGTCGATGACGGCGACGCCCGCCCGCCTCCCGTCCACAAACAGCGACAGGCAGTAGTTGTTTTCGGCGTCGTTGAGGAGCTGGCTGTTCATCGCGGTGCCGGGGGTGAGGATCTCGACCACTTCGCGCTTGACCAGCCCCCTGGCCAGGGCAGCGTCTTCGACCTGGTCGCACACGGCGACCTTTTTCCCCGAGGCGAGAAGCCTCGTTATGTAGGTCTCGGCCGCGTGAAACGGCACACCCGCCAGTGGAATCGGATTGGGCTTGTTCTTGTCGCGCGTCGTGAGCGCGATATTTAGGGCCGAGGAGACCTCGACGGCGTCTTCGTAAAACGTCTCGTAGAAGTCTCCCACCCGGAAGAAAAGGATGCAGTCGTCATACTGGGATTTGATTTCCCGGTACTGCGACATCAACGGTGACAGATCGCTCATCGTATATCAGGTCAGGGCAGGGTCATGATGCTGAAGTCTTCGTTCATCTCGCGCGATATTTCCTCGGCTTTCGCCTGTGCTTCTGCGCGCGTCTTGTAGTATCCGTACCGGACCCGGTGGTATTCCCGGTAGTTGATCAATTCGCTGTCGATACGCGCACCGGGAAATACGCGTTTGATCCTGGCGGAGAGCTTGATGGCGTTGCCGCGGTCGCGAAACGAGCCGAACTGGACCGTAAAACCACTCGTGAGTACCTCCTGCGGCGCCTCCTCCTCTGTGGTGGCCGTGTCCGCGGGCGCCGCCTGCCTTCCGGCCGGGGGCACTTCCCTGCCCGGAAGACGGTTGAGCTTTTCCGCCGCGAGGACCGCCTCGGGTGTGTCACGAAAGTTGGAGATGATCCGGCGGTATTCCTTCCCGGCCCCTCTTACATCCCCCCGGTTCTCCAGGCACTCCGCGTAGCGATAAAGGGCGGTCGGGATGATCATGGCGCCGGCCAGCGATTCGTAGCGCGTGCAGGCCTTGTCCATCCGGTCCATCCCCGTCTCCACCTCCGCCAGCGACAGGTAAGCCCACGTGCTCAGCCGCCCCCTGCGAATCGATCCCAGCGGACGGCGCGCGGCGGGATAACGCTCCAGCATGATCGCGGAAAGTCCCTGGAAGAGACACGCCTCGTCGGAAACGTCGCACGCCCGCGAATCCTCGAGCATCCGAAGTGACTCCTCGTAATTACCCAGCGCGTACTGGATCTTCGACAACTCGAGTTGGGCGCGCTTGGACCATTCGCTGTCGGGAGATTCGTTTATGACCCGGCGGTAAATTCGCGAGGCATCGGCCACCGACGGCTTCAGACCGGCGAGGAGGATCATCGACTCGTATCGCAGATCTCCCTGCGTCGAATTCACGGCGACGGTGAGCGTCGACTCGGCGTCGGCGTATCTCCAGGCGCGCATGTCGATACGCGCGTCCTCGATCAGGTCGCGCCCCGTTTGCGCAAACGGCGACACGATCCCCGTTGCCGCCAGGATCACGGTAAGGAAGAGAATTCTAGTCTTCATGTTTCTTGACGAACGAATCGAAGGAATTGCACCGGGGACAGTGCCACCGCATGCCGGGCGACTGGAATCCGCACCCGGAACACTCGTACAGGACCGTGGGCACCGCGTGAACGGCGTCGTGCTCGTCTAGAAAGGTCTCGAGGGCCTCCGAGTCCTCCTGCGCCGCATGGAGCGACGTGAGCAGCACGGTGGTCCCGATGGAACGCGGGTGCATGCTGCGGAATTCTTCGAGAAACTCGATTGCGTCGCGGCCGCGCCCCTGCTTCTTGTAGAATGAAGCGAGAGCCAGTGTGGCGTACTCGTCCCACTGCCGCGCGTCGAGTACGCTCCGGTATACCTGCTCGATCTCTCCGAAAGTTCCCCGGTTGAACATGACGTGTTCGATTTTACTGAGTGCGTCGGCCGAGAGCTCCGGCGAATTCACCGCTACTTTCTTCCAGCGTTCGAGCGCCTCGTTTTCGTTCCCGAGCTTTTCCTCGAGATTTCCCAGCGCGAGCAGTACGGCGGAGTTATCAGAATCGTGCTTCAAGGCCCTCTGGAGGAGCTTCTTCGCTTCTTTCAGGTCGCCTTCTTCCGCGGCCATCTCTCCCGCCGTGCACAGGTAGAGCGCCAGTTCCCGCTCGCCGACCGCCCGTTGGCGTTTCATTTCCCGGAGGCATCGATAGCCTTCATCGGTGTTCCCCAGCACTTGATATTCGCGGGCGAGAAGGCGCAAGACCTCCGGATTCTTGAGTCCCATGCTCTTTACGGCGGTCTCGAGAACGACGACGGCCTGGCCGGCGTTGCCCAGCACCGAGTAATCGAGGGCGATATTGACGAACAGTTCGACCTTTTCGGTTTTTGAAAGGTCGGTCTTTACGGTCAGGCTCCGGTGCATCTGCAGCGCTTTGGTGGCTTCTCCATTCTCACGAAGCAGTTCTCCCAGACGGATGTAGGCGTCGGTCGGCGCCACACCGCTCCTGACCGACCGCTGCAGCGACGCATACGCGGCGCTGCGGTTTCCGTCGAGTAACAACTTCAGCCCCTCGACGTAGGGGTCCACCGTTCGTTTGCGGCGCCGCGAGTCGGTCCGCATGGTCGCGATGAGCGCGATAGCGAGCGCCGCCACCACCACGACGGCGGCAATCATATATGTCGTCGTTGAATCAACAGACATCGTCGGGATCCCGTTGTTCGGGCCACGGCGCATTGCGCCCCGGCCGTCGGCCAAATACTAGAATGGTGAATCGGACTCCCCTGGAGATTGCGAGGCGTCGTCCAGGGGGAGGCTCCGCAGCGCGGCGAGTTCCCTCTCCAGACGTGCCGCCTCTCGCCGGTGCCGGCTGATCTGGTTCCTGAGAGAAAACTCATTGAGTACCCAGATGAGGAACGAGAATACCATTCCGCAGGCAAACACCAGGAGCAGGAGCAGGTTGAGATTGAGACCCAGATACTCCTTGCTGAAGAACTTGAAATCCACCGTCTGGTCGGCGTTGCTCATGCCGACCCACAAAAACGCGACGACGCCTACGAGAATGATCAGGCTCCGTAAAAACCACACGTCAAAGCCTCCTTCGTTCAATCGGGAACCGGCTGAATCATGGCCGTTTTTGTCAATCCCGTCAAGGAGTTATAGAACGGCGTATACAGAGATGGGGCCGGACTAGCGGCCCCATCTCCTGAAGGTACAAAACTGACCCGAATCCGCGATCCGGTTATTCCTTCTTTTCCGTCTCTTCGGAATCAGAAGACTCCTTCTTCTCCTCGGGAGCCGCTTCCACGGACGGTTCGACCGCCTCTTCAACCGGTGCCTCGGCCGGTGCCTCGGCTGACGCCTCGGCAGCAGCCTCGGCTTTTTCCGGTTCGGCGGCCGGCGTCTCTTCCGGAGCCAATTCCACGGACGGTTCTTCGGCCGGTTCTTCAACCGGAGCTTCGGCCGACGCCTCGGCATTCGCCTCGGCTTCTTCCGGTTCGGCGGCCGTCTTCTCCTCGGGAGCCACTTCCACGGACGGTTTGGCCACCTCTTCAACCGGAGCTTCGACAGGCGCCGCGGCCGGCGCCGCTTCCGCCTTCGCGGCGTCGCCGGCTGAACCATCGGCGTCCTCGTCCGTCTCGAGCGGGAGTTCCTTCTTCGGATATTTCGCCTTGAACTCCTCGATTTCTTCTTCGCTCAGCTTGCGCATGAACGCGGACACGCTGAGGACGATCCGCTTGTTCTTCGGATCAACCTTGATCACCCGCAGAGGCAATACGATATCGACGGAGTAGCGCTCTTCCGGATGGCGCATGTCGTCAAAACCCATCTGTCCGACCGGGACGAACCCTTCAACGTCGGACCGAAGCTCGACCACGGCGCCGCGGTCGAGTATGCGGGTCACCCTGCCTTCCGTGTCGGTGTCGACGGCGAATTCATCGGCGAGGTTGTCCCACGGATTTTCCGTGAGTTGCTTCATACCCAGACTGATGCGTTTCTTTTCCTGGCTGATGTCGAGGACCATCACGTCGATGACGTCGCTCTTCTTGACGACTTCGCTCGGGTGACGGACTCGTTTGGCCCAGGACATGTCGGAGATGTGCAACAACCCGTCGATGCCCTCCTCGATTTCGACGAACGCGCCAAAATTGGTGAGGTTCCGTACGGTACCCGTGAGGCGTGTGCCGATCGGGTATTTCTGTTCGATCGTCGTCCACGGATCGGGCTCGGTCTGCTTGAGGCCGAGCGAGATCTTCTGGTTGTCCTTGTCGACCTTGAGCACGACGGCTTCGATATTCTGCCCCACGCTGAGGATCTTCGAGGGGTGTTTGACGTGCTTCGTCCACGACATCTCGGAGATATGGATAAGCCCCTCGACGCCTTTTTCGAGCTCGATGAAGGCGCCGTAGTCGGTGATGCTGACCACACGGCCCTGGATGCGTTCGCTGAGAGGATAACGATCTTCCACTCCGTCCCACGGGTACGGGGTGAGCTGCTTGAGGCCGAGCGAGATCTTCTCACGTTCTTTGTCGAAATCGAGCACCTTGACTTCGAGGTCGTCTCCGATCTGGACGATCTCGGACGGGTGGCTGATGCGGCCCCACGTGATGTCGGTGAGGTGCAACAGTCCGTCGACTCCGCCGAGATCGACGAAGGCGCCGAAGTCGGTGATGTTCTTGACCGTACCGGTACGAACCTGGGCTACTTCGAGTTCACTGAGAAGGGCGCGCTTCTGTTCCTCGCGCTGCTCTTCGAGAACCACACGGCGCGAAACTACGATATTGCGCCGTCTCTTGTTGATCTTGATGATCTTGAATTCGAGCTTTGCTCCGATCAACTCGTCCAGGTTGGGTACCTGCCGAAGCGCAATCTGACTGCCGGGCAGGAACGCATCGACGCCGAGCAGGTCGACCACGAGGCCTCCCTTGATACGGCGCTTGACGGTGCCTTCCATAATGTTGCCCGACTCGTGCGCGTCCTTGATGAGTCCCCATACCTTGAAGAAGTCAGCCTTCTCCTTGGACAGGACAACGAGGCCGTCCTGGTTTTCGAGTTTTTCCAGGTAAACATCGAACTTGTCGCCGATGTTGATCGCTTCCTCGTTGCGGAATTCACTGACCGAGATTGTTCCCTCGCTCTTGAATCCGACGTCGACAATGATTTCGTTTTCCCTGATCTCGGAAATGGTGCCCATGACGATCGAGCCTTCTTCGAAGCTCATGATCGTCTTTTCGTATGCTTCCAGAAATTCTGCTGGTGGAGCCTCGCCGTCGCCATCCAGGTCGACGTCGTCATCCACCGATTCGAGCACCTCGAACGACGCATATGCCGGTGAACGGAGCACATGAGCTGCTCCCTTCACGGGTTTCGTTTCACCTCCCCCCTCGGGGATTTCATTCATTTCGGGCGTGGTGTTCGCCTCGAGTGATTCATCAACCATAAACAAACCGCCTCCTTGAAACGTAAATTTCCGGAAAAAACCGGATTCGAAGATAATAATAATCGCAGGCCGTCAATGCAAGTGGAAAAATAAGAAAGAGTTGTAGAAGCCGCCGCGGGGCAGGGTCGCCCTCAGCCCTTCACGGTGTCCGGACGGGATTCGTACTCGTCTTTGAGCGCCCGGATGGCCTCCAGGACCATCTCGGCGAAGGCCCGGTAGCCGTCGCCGTCGGCGAATTCCCCGGCGGTCCCGGGGGCGAGACGTATCGGGCGCCCGATGGAGACATGGAGGCGCTCGCGCCGGAACAGGCAGCGCCAGAGCCGATTCGTCCCGGAAACGAACATGGGGATTACCGCCGTCTCCGAATTGACGGCGAGATAGCCAACACCGCTCCTGGCCCTCCCGAGATCGTCGGTAAAAACGCGTCCCCCCTCCGGGAAGATCATCAGCGAACGGTTTTCACGGAGCAGTTCGAGGACCTGATTCATGGCCTCCCGGTCGAATACCCCCCGCTTGAGCGGGATGGCGTTGCCCGCCCGGATGATTCCGCCCAAAACGCGGTTGCGGAACAGCGTCGACTTGGCCATGAAATGGATCTCGTGATGGATGCACGAACCGACGAAGGGCGGATCGACGTTGGACTTGTGATTGCAAGCGTATATGTAATGTTCGTTATAGGTTACATTGGTAGCGGTATCGTATTTCAGCCCGAAAAATACTCGAGAGATCACTTGAGACAGCACCCGGCCGAAGTGGTAAAGAGGGCTGAAGGGGCCGGATACGTCGGAGCCCCTCACCGGCTCGAGGGCGGCCAGGCGCGTTGCCGTGTCGTGCGTGGCCGAGACGACCCGGCCGACCTGTTCATCGATGGTGAGTCCGGAGGTATCGACGAGAATGGACCCCACTGCCCGCCTCAGAGGGCTGGCCTCCCGGCCCGAGTCGTACTCGTCGCGCCGGATGATGTCGGCCTCCACCTCCTCGACCGTCGTTTCCACCCCCTGCGCCCGGAGCTCCTGGAGGCGGCGTTCGGCGCGAACACGCGCCGAGGCGACCAGGTAAATCTTCACCTCTGCCGACGGCAGCACGACCGTCCCGATATCGCGCCCCTCCAGCACGGCGCCTCCTTCCCCGGCGAGGACACGCTGCTGCCGGACCATGGCGGAACGAACAGAGGGATGGGCGCTCACGGGGGATACGGCCCTGGTCACCTCGGGCGTGCGGATATCCCGGGTTACATCCTCCCCATCGGCCAGGACGGTCTGCCCCCCGGGTGACTCGCGAAACTCGATCCTCGTCGCCTCCGACGCCGCGCCGCACGCTTCGCCATCTTCGGGGTCCAGGCCGGCCCGGAGCGCTTTCAGCGCCACCGCCCGGTACATCGCCCCCGTGTCGATGTGACGAAAGCCGAGGGCGCTCGCCACCCGGCGGGCGGTCGTGCTCTTGCCCGACCCGGCGGGGCCGTCGATGGCGACGACCAGATCCCGGAGGACGTCTTCGGTGGTGAGTGGTGCCGTTTTCAATTCGATGGTAATCAGCCCGTCCCGGGCGTTCAGCTCATGGCCTTTCGCGCCGCCGCGATCAACTGGCCGTTCTCTGCGATGGTACCGATCGAAATGCGGTACGAGTTTTTAGAGGCGCCGAACTGCCCCATCCGGCGGATGACGACACCCTCTTCATAGAGCGCCGCGAACAGGTCGATCGGGCTGTCCCCCAGATCGACAAACACGAAGTTCGTCTGGGAGGGCGGGCATTCGAGCCCGAGGTCGAGCAACGCCTGGCGGACGCGCCCGCGCTCGGCGATGGTCTCGTTCGCCAGCTGCTTCAATTCGTACATTACTTCCAGCGCACCCAGCGCCGCAGCCTGGGCGACGACGTTCACGTTGAACGGCTGGCGAATCTGATGGAGTGCCTTGACGACTTCGGGGTCGGCGACGGCGTATCCGACCCGCACCCCCGCAAGCGAGTGAAACTTCGAGAAGGTACGAAGTACGACGATCGTTTTGCGCTTGTTGCGCAGCGACATCGAGTCGGGGTAGTCCGGCGCGTCCACGTAGTCGTAGTACGCTTCGTCCATAACGACGAGGATGTCATCGGGGAGGCCGTCGAGAAAAGCGTCCATTTCGGCGGCCGTCGTATAGGTGGACGTGGGGTTGTTGGGGTTACAGATAAAGACCATGCGCGTCTTCTCGTCTACGGCATCGCGCATCGCCGGCATATCGAGCCGGAGGTCCCGGCAGTCGACGCCGATCCCCTTGATCTCGCACTGCCTGCAGACGAGCGGATAAACAATGAAGCTCGGCACGGGAAACACGACATTTTCGTCGCGGCCGACAAACGCGCGAACGAGGAGATCGATGATCTCGTTGGTTCCGTTGCCCACCATGATTTGTCCGGGTGACACGCCGTGATACCCCGCCAGCGCCTCGACGAGTTGCGGGCTTCCGGACACCGGGTAGCGGTTGGCTTCCCTGACGGCTTTCATGACGGTCTCGACGATGTGCGGGTGGGGGCCCAGCGGGTTTTCGTTCGAAGAGAGCTTGGCGTATCCCTTCTCGTCCTGTCCGGGCTCGTACACCATGATATCGCGAAGGTGCGGCCGGACCAGGTCCTCAATTTTCATCTTGTTTTTCTCCTTTTTCGGTCATGGCGTTGAGACTCGCCACCTCTTTCTTCGTCAACGGCCTCACCGCCCCCAGGGGGACGCTCCGAACCGACAGCGGCCCGAAAGTGAGCCGTTTGAGCTTGACGACCCTCAGGCCGACCGCGTCGCACATCCTCCTCACCTGCCGGTTTCGTCCCTCCACCAGCGTGATCTTGAGAATCGTGACCTTTTCCATTTGCTTGATCAGCTCCACGGCGGCCGTGGTCACCTTGTCCCTCGCCTGGGGTCCGCTCCGCCTGCCCGGCTCCTTGACGCCCGTCATTTTTCGCAGCTTCTGGAGTTTGAGCTCCGTAAATCCCCCGCGGACCTGGACACGGTAGGTCTTGGGTATCCGGAAGCGCGGATGCGTGAGACGGTAGCACAGCAATCCGTCGTTGGTGAGGAGCAGCGCGCCCGTCGTGTTCACGTCGAGACGACCCACCGGAAAGAGACGCTTGCGCCGGGCGTAACGCTTGCAGAAGTCGATCACAGTCGGGCGCCCCTCTGGGTCGGATACCGTGGAGACGACGCCCGTCGGTTTGTGGAACAACAGCACCAGCGGGTTATGGGGCTTGTCGAGCTTGAAACCATCGACGGCGACCGTGTCGACGCCGGGAATGATCTTGATCCCCGGCCGCGTGACGCGCTTGCCTCCGACACGGACCTTGCCGGCCTCGATCAAATCGTCGCAGGAACGGCGGGATGCGATCCCCAGCTGAGCGAGAAAACGGTTCAGACGGATCGATTCAGGATTATTTTTCGTGGTCATTTCCGGGATCCTCTTCCCGGGCGGGTTCGATCGCCGGGGCCGTTTCGCCCGGCACGGGCTTCGACCCGGGCGGCTCCTCCGTCCAGATGGGGGTGTCGCCGTCGTCGCCGAGGGGGCGGTGGTAAGGCTCCTCGACCTTCGGGCCCAGCCGGGCGGCCGAAGCGGCCGTCAATGCTTCCGTGAGTTGTTCTTCGATTCTCTCCGCTTCGGATTGCGCCGCTTCCGCTATCGCCACCGCGTTTTCGTCGATCGTTTCGCTGGCGGGCGCCGAGTCATCCTTCTCTTCAACCGCCGCCTCACCGGCGGGTTCGGCCACTCCCGCCTCTTCCGCCGCCGCCTGCTCTTCGCGTTCGAGCAGCGCTTCGAGTTCCTCGAGACTCGGCAGATCCTTGAGCGAATTCAGCCCGAGATACTCGAGAAACTCCTGGGTGGTACCGTAGAGAAATGGTGCGCCGAGCACCTTGGCTTTGCCTGTGATCCGGATCAGCGACCGCTCGAGGAGGTTTGATACGACGCCTCCGCAGCCGACGCCGCGGACGTTTTCGATGTCGGCGCGCGTAATCGGCTGGCGGTAGGAGATGATGGCGAGCGCTTCCAGCGCCGCTTTGGACAGTCTCAGTTTTCTGCGGCCGGAATAGAGACGCGCGATATAGGGCGCATACTCGGGACGGCTGGAGAGCTGGAAGCCGCCGCCGACTTTTTCCAGCACGACACTCCATGCTTCGTCGTCGAAGCGCTTGCGCCACCGGTCGATCGCTTCTTTGATTTCGCTTGCGGGTGTGTCGCCGAGAATCGAAGACACTTTCCGCACGGACAGGGGTTCGTCCGCAGAAAACAGCAGCGCGAGAACGATGTTGTCGATATTGCCGTTATCCATTGTCATCCACCGTGGGTTCAGGTTTGGCCCCGGATGGTTCGGGGTCGT